>JBQDJW010000059.1:0-9113 GCA_052086425.1 Pseudoclavibacter sp.
TGATCGTGAGCGAGTCCGGGCCGAGCGTGAGGGTGCGGGAATGCATCGGTTCGACCGTATCGCGAGCTCCCTTACCGACGCATCGACGCGACCTTCGGCGCATCCGGCACTGGCTCGAAGCGGCGCGGTGTCGGCGGCACGGCGCCCCGATGAGCGCTGCGTCACCCGGGCTGGCCCGGCGCCCCGCCGCCCTACTTCCGGTAGTTCTCGCGCGCGAACGACGAGTACGGGGCCGGCGCGACCGTCGCGCGAACCGTCACCTGACGGTGCGACTCGACGGCCGGCTTCGTCGACACGGGCGACTCGCCCCAGACGACGCTCACCTCGGTGCCCGGCTCGGCGTGCGCGGTGTCGACGCTCGCGAGCGACACGAACACCTGCTCGCCCGTGATGTAGCCGACGTCGTGCGAGATGCCGACGACGGCGCCGTCCTTCTCGACCCGGTCGACCTGGTACACGCCGTAGCGGGCCTTGGGGAACTCGATGAACTTGGCAGGCGTTCCCGGCTCGTAGGCCGAGCGCTGCACGGCGGCGACGTCGTCCGCGTTCCACACGAGCGTGACCTTGGTGCGGCCGGCGTTCGCGGCGTGCTGCTCGAGCGCCGCCTTGCCGATGAAGTCGTGCTTGAACGACACCGACCGGCCGTAACCGAGGTCGTACGGCGTCAGGTAGTAGTCCTCGATGTCATCGGATGCGAAGCTTCCGGCGAGCGACCCGATGCGGTTCGCGGGCAGCCACGCGAGATACGCCTCTGCCCGGGCGCCCGTGAAGATCGCGGGCAGCGGCGACGGCACCCCCGCCGACTCGAGAGTGGCCGACGAGTAGGCGCGCGATCCGACGAGCACGAGGCCGAACTCTTCGCCGTGGTGCAGGATCGCGTCGCGAACCGTGTCGCGATCCGCCCACGGGCCGTACAGTTCGAAGCCGGGCTGGCCGGCCATGCCGTGGCGCAGCGAGCCGACCTTCGCGCCGGCGATCACGAGCTCGGCGCCGCCGAAGAACTTCGTCTCGGGAACCGGCCCGCCGATGACCTTCTCGAGCAGCGGCAGCGCGTTCGGCCCCTGGATCTCGTAGCGATACAGCACCGGATCTTGACCGGGCGCGCGCAGCACCGAGTTCCAGTCGCGCTCGAACGTGACGTCATAGTCGCCAGTCGAGCCAATGAACTCGACCCAGTCGAGCACCATGAACCAGCCGACGAGGTCGAAGCGCCCCTCTTCCAACTGAAACAGAATCGCGTCGCCGATCAAGTAGCCCTCGTCGTTGACGGCGACGAACTGCTTGGCGTCACCGACGGCGAAGTTCGCGAAGTTGTTGACGCCGGTGTCACTCAGGAGCTTCAACGCGTCCGGACCCGAGATGAACAGGTCGGTCATGTGGTGCGACTGGTCGAGCAGCGCGACCGACTCGCGCCACGACCGCTGCTCGGAGCGCCAGTTCGTGAACTCCGGCGTGACCGGGAAGATCGTAGGCCTGGCCTGCGCGTTGCGCAGCGCGGCGACGGGGCCGCCGGCGGCGGCGATGGCGGATGCTGCAGTTTCGGTCATGAGAACTCCCTCGTTCGACGGTGGCCGGCGCTTCAGACCTGGCCTCTGCATTCACGGTACTTCGTGGAATGTCGCCGTAGGATTAGCATTCGTGATGCGACAAGTAGCACCGCTCACGCGCGACGCCGCGTATCCAGTCGCCAGACGATCGGAGACCCCGTGGACCTCAACCTCGTTCGCGTCTTCGTCGCGATCTACGAGACACGCAGCCTCACGCTCGCCGGCGAGCGCGTGTTCGTGACGCAATCGGCCGTGAGTCAGTCGCTCGGCCGATTGCGGGCCGAACTCGACGATCCACTCTTTGAACGGACGGGGCGCGAGATGCGGCCGACCGCCGTCGCCGACGGTCTCTTCGACGGGTTCCGCGACGCCCTCGCGACAATCGACCGCGCGGTCGACGATGTGCACGGGTTCGACGCGGCCGCATCCGATCGCGGGTTTCGCATCGCCCTCTCCGAGCTCGGCGAGATCGGCTCGCGAACCTCTTCGAGGCCGTGCACGCGGCCGCGCCGCGCGTGCGGATCGAAGTCGTGCCGCTCGACGCCGAACGCCTCACGGAGCAGCTGCAGCGCGGCACGGTCGACCTCGCGATCACGCCGGCCGACCTGCCAAGCGAGTTCGAGCGCGTCGTGGTGAAGACTCAGGCCTACGTCGTGGCGATGTCGCGCGACCACCCGCTCGCGGCAGGCCGGCTCACGCCCGAGCGATTCGTCGCGGCCGACCACGTCGTCGTCGCGGGCGACTCGGGGCTGCCGGTCGTCGAGGCCGCGATGCGCCGCGCCGAGCTGGCCGTCGAGCCGCTCGTGCGCGTGCAGCACGTCACCACGCTGCCGCACCTGCTTGTCGACACGCCCAGCCTGATCGCGACAGTGCCCGAGTCGATCGCGCAGGGATGGGCGGCGACGCTGCCGCTCGCCCTCCGGCCGCTGCCGTTCCCGCTTCCGCCCGTCGAGCTGCGCCTCTACCGGCGGCGCACGTCGCAGCACGCGGGCGCGCTCGCGTGGTTCGCGCAGACGGTCGCCGAGGCGATCGCCGGCACGACCGGCGAGTTCGACTCGATCCGCGCCGGCGGGTCGCCCGGGGTGTGGTGAGGGGTCGCTCGTTGAGCCTTTTCGAAACGAGCCCTTCGACAGACCCAGGGACGTCAGGCGAAGGCAGCGGCGAACTCGGGCGACGGCTCGATCGGCTGGATCACGTCGACGAGCACCCGATCGGGGCCCTCGACGATGAAGTGGCGCTGCCCGAACGCCTCGTCGCGCAACGCAAGCACTGGCCGAATGCCGCGCTCGTCGACGATGCGCTCGTGCACGGCGTCGACATCGTCGACTTCGACATTCACGATCACCCCGCCTGGCGCGGCGCCTGTGCCGCCAGTCACAGCGGTCGCGTCGGCCGCAGCTGTCGCGCGAAAGTCCGCCGGCACGGTCTCATGGTCGTGCGCGACGACGGCCAGCTCGAACGCGCCGTGGCGCATGCTCACGTACCACCCCGCGTCGAAAACGACCTCGAACCCGAACAGGTCGCGGTAGAACGAGGCGGCAGCCGGCGCATCCGCCGACATGAGCACCGGATACACGCTCGTGACACCCATGATGAACCCCTTTACGTACACTTCGTATGTATGTGAAACCAGGATACATACGCACTGTACGTAAAGGAAGCCCATGCCACGCGCATCCGCCGCCGACGCCGCCGAGACCGCCCGCCGTATCGCCGAGGCGGCCGTCGTTCTGTTCACCGAGCGAGGCTTCGCGGAAGTCTCACTCGACGACGCCGCCGCGGCGGCCGGCGTGACCCGCGGCGCCGTTTACCACCATTACGGCAACAAGCGCGGGGTGTTCCTCGCGGTCGCCGTCCGCCTGCAGGCCGACGTGGCCGCATCCGTACTGGATGCGGCGGAGCGGTCTGGCGACGATGCGCGCGCCGGTCTTCGGGCCGGCAGCCACGCGTTCCTCGACGCGATCACGGCGGCACCCGCCTCGCGCATCCTGCTCGTCGACGCCCCCGCCGTGCTCGGCTGGCAGGAGTGGCGGCGGATCGACGCCGAGCACTCTGCCGCGCACCTGCGCGAGGGGCTCGCAGAGGCAGGTGCACCCGCCGAACTGCTCGACGCCCTGACGGCACACCTCTCGGGCGCTATGAACGAGGCTGCCCTCTGGGCCGCGCAGGCCGACGACCCGGCGACCGCTCTGGCACAGGCTCATGACGCACTCGACACCCTGCTCGGCGCAGTCATCGGCGGTACACCACCGACTCACGACGCGACCGGCGCCCGTTGAGTCAGCCCCCCGCCGCGCGGTGCGCCTCGCTTGTCGCTTCGATGCCGACCTGCCACTGGCCGAGCCACTGGTCGAGCGCGCCCGGCTCGTCGAACTTCTTGTCGTTGAGGAACAGGCCCGCGCACGGCACCGTCGCGCCGAGCTCGACGAGCAGCGGCTTCAAGTGGATCTCGGGCGCCATGAAGTGCGCGGGTCCGGCGCCGAGCATCAGCGGGATCGCAGTCACGCCCGCGAGACCGGTCGCCGTGTCGAACTGGTCGAGGAACAGCTTGAGCACGCCGGTGTAGGTCGCTTTGAAGGTGGGCGATGCGACGACGATGAGGTCGCTCGACGCCACCTGCGAGACCGCAGCGGCAACCGCATCGTCGCCCCAGCCGAGCAGTCCAGAGCCGAGCTTGACGACGTCGACCTCGCCGATCGAGCCCGGGTCGTCCGTGAACTGCTCGGCAACCAGGCGCGCGGCGGCGAGCGTGCGCGAGGCGGGCTTCGGGTTTCCTGCGACGACGGTGACGGTGCGGGGCATGGCGTTCCTCTCGAAGACGGCGTGTTCTCGCGCTGTCGACGGTGCGTCAGCGCATTCGCAACAAATGCGCCCCGGCCGACCGGCGCATCCCTATCGTGCTCGCGTCGCCGCCAGGAGTCCACCCGGGCGCATCCGTATGTCGCGACAGTGTCGCCGCATCCGAAGCCACGCCCGACGCTCGGACTACGCCGCGGCGACCCGCGGCGCGAGCTCCGACACGCGCGCCGCGATGTCGGCGAACGCCGCGTCGTAGGCGGCCCCCGTGCCGACGGTGCCTGGGTTCGGCACCGACCAGTGCAGCTCGTTCAACACGCGCAGCGCCTCGTGCGCCCGGTCGCACACGGCGACGACGAGGTCGCCCGGCGCGATGATCGACGCGACGTCGCGGGGCAGGTGCGAGCCGAGGTCCACGCCGCGCCGTGCCGCGGCGCGAATCGCCCGCGGCGACGTGGATGCTGCGGGTTTCGTGCCCCCAGACGTCGCCGGCACCTCGCTCGCCAGCCGCCACAGCGCGGCCGCCATCGGCGAGCGCGCGGAGTTGCCGGTGCAGACGAACACGACCCGCGTGGCTCGCAGCGGCGCCGGCAGCGCGATCGGGGCCGGATGCGCCGACTGCGACGGTCGTGCGGCTTCCGTCGACCTCGCGGCCGAGGCGACCGGGGCATCTAAGGCGATCCGCGCATCCGGTGCGAACGGGGGCCACTCGACCGCGTCGGCGACGCCCCGCTCGAGCCGAACGTAGCTGCGGCGACCGTCGCCCTCCGACCGGGTGCGCGTGACGAGGCCTGCGCTTTCGAGAACGCCGAGGTGATGTGCGACGAGGTTCGACGGCAGGCCGAGCGCGAGCTGCAGCTCGCTCGGCGAGCGGTCGCCGAGCACGAGCAGGTCGACGATCCGCAGCCGCGCGACGTCGGCGAGGGCCGCGTGGACCTCGGCCCGACGCTCGAGGGAAATTCGCTCAGCGTTCATTGACTCAAGTTTGACTGAGCGAGATGCTCCGGTCAAGATGGTCGCGATGACGCCGAACCCAGCCCAGCCCAGCAGTCACGGGGCCGACGCCGGCGGTGCGACGACACCTCAGGTCTCTCCGCGACCACTCGGTGCCGCCGCCGTCTGGCAGGTGTTCGCGAACTTCCTGCGCCTCGGCGTCACCTCCTTCGGCGGGCCCGTCGCCCACCTCGGCTTCTTCCGCGAGGCGTTCGTCTCGCGACGAGGCTGGCTGACCGACCGCTCGTACGCCGACGTCGTCGCGCTCTGCCAGTTCCTCCCTGGCCCCGCGTCGAGCCAGGTCGGCATGGCGATCGGCCTGCACCGAGCCGGCCCGCTCGGGATGCTCGCGGCATGGATCGCGTTCACGCTGCCGTCCGCCGCCCTCATGATGCTTTTCGCCTTCGGCGTCTCATGGGTCGGCGCGACGGCCGAATCCGGCTGGATCGTCGGCCTCAAAGCCGCCGCCGTCGCCGTCGTCGCGCACGCCGTGCTCGGCATGGCCAAGAACCTCACACCGGATGCGCGGCGCGCGACGATCGCCGTCGCCGCGCTCGCGGCCGTGCTGTTGGTGCCGGGCGCGTGGTCGCAGATCGTCGTGATCGTGCTGGCCGCGATCACCGGCCTCATCGTCGTGCGCCCCGTCGATCGCACGGCCGACAAGGCAGACGAACTGCGCGTGCGGATTCCGATGGCCGTCGCGATCGGCTGCTTGGCTCTCTTCGTCGTCCTCCTCGTCGGTCTGCCGCTCCTCGCGGCGGCGACCGGCGACGAGACCGTGCGGCTTGTCGACGTGTTCTACCGGGCAGGCGCGCTCGTGTTCGGCGGCGGCCACGTCGTGCTTCCGCTGCTCGAGGCCGAGGTCGTGCAGACCGGGCTCGTGAGCCGCGACCTGTTCCTCGCCGGATACGGCGCCGCGCAAGCCGTGCCTGGCCCGCTCTTCACGTTCGCCGCGTTCCTCGGCGCCTCGACCGAAACCGGGCCGACCGGCGTGCTCGGCGGCACGATCGCCCTGGTCGCCGTGTTCCTGCCCTCGGCGCTTCTCGTGCTCGGCGCGCTGCCGTTCTGGGAGCGCCTGCGCCACGCGCCGCTGGCCCAGCGCGCGCTCGGCGGCGTCAACGCCGGCGTCGTCGGCATCCTCGCGGCAGCCCTCTATACGCCCGTGTTCACGGAGGGCGTGCGAGACGTCGGCACGATGTCGCTCGCGGCCGCCGCGTTCGTCGCCCTCACGGCCTGGAGGGCGCCGGCATGGGCCGTCGTCATCGGGGCAGCCATCATCGGAGGATTCTTACTATGACCGCTGAGAAGCACGGCGCGACCGACGCACCCGAGGCCACCCGCGCATCCGGTGCCTCGGCCGCGCTCGTCAGCGCGGCCGCGACAGGCGTGTCGCCTGCGCCCATCGCGCCGACCGTCGCCGATGCACCCGGCGCGCCCGCCGCATCCGGAGCATTCGAGGCCCCGCCGCTCTGGCGTCGCGCGCTCGCCGAGGGGATCGGCACGGCCCTGCTGGTCGCGATCGTCGTCGGGTCGGGCATCATGGCCGAGACGCTCTCGCCGGACGACACGGGCCTGCAATTGCTGCAGAACAGCCTCGCGACAACGCTCGGGCTCGCCGTGCTGATCGTGATGTTCCAGCCGCTCTCGGGCGCGCACTTCAACCCGGTCGTGACGCTCGCCGACCGGGCGCTCGCGGGTCGTTCGCGAGACCGCGGCGCGACGGGCGGCGACGCCCCGACACCGAACTCCCCCGCGACGATCGCGACGTTCATCGCCGCGCAGATCGCGGGTGGGATCCTCGGCGCCCTGCTCGCGAACGCGATGTTCGATGTGCCGACCGCGATCTCGACCACCGAGCGGGCGACAGGGGCAAACCTGCTTTCGGAGGTCGTCGCGACCGCCGGCCTCGTGCTGCTGATCTTCACGCTCGTGCGCACCGGGCGCGGCCACCTCGCGGGTCCGGCCATTGGCGCCTACATCGGGGCCGCGTACTGGTTCACGGCGTCGACCTCGTTCGCCAACCCGGCCGTGACGATCGGCCGCATCTTCTCGGATACATTCGCGGGCATCGAGCCGGGCTCCGCCTGGCCGTATCTGGTCGCGCAGCTCGTCGGCGCGGCGATCGCCGTCGCGCTCGCTCAACTGCTGTGGCCGGCACCGCGCGCGGCCGCCTCGACGGGCGCCTGATCTACAGGCACGCCTCGACGTAGTTGTCGAACAGCGACTGGCGGGCCGTGTCGACTTCGCCGGTCGAGAGGTCGAGCACCGCCACATCGGGCTCGTCGTACTCGGTGAGCTGGTTCAGGTAGCCGAGCCACGTCTCATATTGCGTCTGGAGTTCGTCGGTCGGGGCGCCGGCCTCGCCGAGCAGCTCGATGCGAGGCTCGGCCCATTCGGACGGCGACATGTCGCCGATGTACGAGGTGTACGTGACGGCGCTCAGCGACGACCCGTTGATGGTGTTGCAGTAAGTCGTCTGGGTCGACGAGCACGCGGTGAGGCCCGCGAGCGCGATGCTCGCGGCGGCCACGAGCACCGCGCCGCGACGGATCCGTTTGGAATTCAACAAGTCTCCCCCAAGACGTCACTCTTCCGATCAGGTGTTGCACGGCGTCCCCTGGCGCCGTCAGGTGAGTGAGCGTACCCCGCGATCTGCGACAACGCACATGGGGAGTGGTCACCGTCTGGTCGATTGACCCAGTTCCAGGTTGGCGTGCTGGTCGCGGGCTCACCATCGCCGGGGCGGTTCGGTTGCTGTGCGCATCCGGCCGCCGTGGAGCGCGACAATGGACGCAAATGAACGTCGACCGCACAACTCGAACCGACCCCCGCGACACCCCGCGCCCGCCCGAGCGCACGACATGAGCACCACCTCTCCCGGGCGTTCGCGAGTCGCCGGCGCCGTGAATCGCGTGCCGGCCTGGTCGCTCGCCGTCGTGGCGATGCTCGGCATCCAGCTTTCGAACGCGCTGTCGGTGAGCGTGATCGAGGTGATCGGCGCGGGCGGCACGACGTTCTTGCGCATGCTCTTCGGTGCGATCTTCCTCATCGCGATCGCGCGCCCGTCGCTGCGCCGCATTCGCCGCCACGACATTCCGGCATTGCTCGCGCTGGGAACCGTGACGGGCCTCATGACGACGATGTTCCTGTCGGCGGCCGAGCGCATCCCGCTCGGCACTGCGGTTTCGATCGAATTCCTCGGGCCGCTCACGGTCGCCGCTGTGCTGAGCAAGCGCGCGAAAGCGCTCGTGTGGCCGCTCGTCGCACTCGCCGGGGTCGTGCTGCTGTCGGAGCCGTGGTCGGGCACGATCGACCTCGTCGGGGTCGGGTTCGCCCTGCTCGCCGCGGTCTGCTGGGCCGGATACAACCTGCTCACCCAACGCGTCGGCGACCGGTTCGAAGGCATTACCGGTCTCGCCATGACCATTCCAGTCGCGGCGGTCGTCACGGCCCTGTTCGGCGTGCCCCAGATCTCGTCGAGCGAGTGGCAGTGGTGGGTGGTGCCCGCGGTCGCCGGTATCGCGCTCATCACACCGGTGTTCTCGTTCGGGCTCGAGATGCTCGCGCTGAAGCGCATGACGCAGACCGCGTTCGGCACGCTGCTGTCGATCGAGCCCGCATTCGGGGTGCTTATCGGGCTGCTGGTGCTCGCGCAACAACCGACGTGGCTGCAACTGGTCGGCGTCGCGCTCGTGATCGTGGCCGGCGCGGCCGCGCAGCGCGGCGGGGCGTGGGCGCCGGGCGCGGCGGGGGTGGCGGGGTCGGGCGCGGCGGGGT
>JBQDJW010000060.1:0-9078 GCA_052086425.1 Pseudoclavibacter sp.
GAGCGCGACGCCGACCGAGGCGACCACCTCGCCGACCGCGACGCCGACGCCGACCGAAACCACCGCATCCACCCCTGCCCCCACGCCGACGCAGCCGAGCGGAAATGCTGGGATCGCGGGCGATATCGAGAGCGCGTCGAGCTTGACCGTTCTCGTGAACAAGCTCACGCCGCTGACGCCGTCCGAGTACGAGCCGGCCGATCTCGTGGCGGTCACGTCGCTCGGCATTCCGAGCATGAACGGGCACTCGCTGCGGGCGGAGGCCGCGAACGCAGTCGGCACCATGTTCGCGGCCGCATCGGCCGCGGGCTACGCGCTCGACATGACGAGCGGGTACCGGTCGTCGTCGCTGCAGAGCGAGCTCTACAACGGCTACGTCGCCTCGCTCGGCCAAGAGGGGGCCGACGCGACGAGCGCTCGGCCCGGCTACTCCGAGCATCAGACCGGGCTCGCCGCCGACATCTCGGCGCCGAACGCCGGCTGCGTGCTCGAGGCGTGCTTCGGCGAAACCGCCGAAGGGCAGTGGCTCGCGGCGAACGCCTGGGAGTACGGCTTCATCGTGCGCTACCCCGACGGGCTCACGAACATCACGGGCTACGAGTACGAACCGTGGCACTTCCGCTACGTCGGCACCGCGGTATCGACCGCGATGCACGAGCAGGGTGCCGCAACGTACGAGGAGTTCTTGGGCGCGCCAGCGGCCCCCGACTACGCCGACTGACTCCGCCGCGCATCCGGCACCGGATGCGGCGGACCGCTCACGATTTGCGCGGATTTTCGCGTTGAAACGGAAGACAACGGGCGTCACTCTGGTGACATCGGCAATACTGGGGGAGCGCGGTCGGCTCCTCGGCCGTGTCAGACGAACCCGGAGGGTACGATGCGTTTTTGCCCGACGTGTGGTCACGAGGTCAGCGAATCCCAGAAATTCTGCCCCGAGTGCAGCACAAAGCTTGTCGGAGCGAGCGCGCCAACCAGCCAGCCACCCGCGGAAGTCTCGAACTCGGTTCCGCACCGTCCGAGCGGCGGTTGGGCACTGCAGGGTGACGACGCCGCGAGCGACGATCTCGACGATTTCTTCTCGAGCTACCGACGCAAGGGGCCAGGTGCCGCGTCGCAGGAGGCAGAGCCGGCCGGGGATGGGTCCTTCCCGACCCGCCGCTCGCGCCGCCGCTTCCAGCCCGATCTTCAGTACACCGGGGAGCCACTGCCCGCGGCGCCGCAGCCGGGGGCGACGAAGCCTCCGGCGGCCCAGCCCGGCGCGCCCCAGCCTCCGACGCCCGGGCAGGAGGCCGGCCAGCAGCCTGCGGCACAGCAGCCCGGAGCACAGCAGGCCGGAGCACAGCAGCCCGGAGCACAGCAGGCAGCTTCAGGCACTGGAACACGAGGGCCTGGAACACGAGGGCCTGGAACACCAGGGCCTGGAACACCTGGGCGTGGAGCATCAGGGGCCGGAGCATCAGGGGCCGCCGCATCAGGGCCTGCCGCGCAGCAGCCGGATGCGCCGAAACCGGCCGTGCCGGGCGCGACGGAATCCGGTCTGCCGCCGTACGACCTCGACGCCGTCGACGAGCGCGAAGACATCGACCCGATCGCCGAGCCGAGTTTCGACCCGGAACTCGACCTGACGCGACCAGCGCCGATCATGTACAGCGCGCAGCAGCCGGAGCCGGTCGCGGCGCCGCAAGCGGATCAATCTCAGGTGCCGCACTGGTTCGAGGAGCTCGACCGTCCCGATGGCGCAGCAAAGGGGGCTCCGGCATCGCAGCAGGCCGCTTCGTTCCAGGACGGCTCTGCAACCGGGCAGCAGCAGTCTGGACAGCAGGAGTCTGGGCAGCAGCAGTCCGGGCCGCCGCCGTCTGGGCCCCAGCATCCCGTGGCCGACGATCGCCGGTTCGACGACGTGTTGAGCGGCACCGGCCGAGTTCCCGGTGATGAGACCTCGGATGTTCCGATCGTGTCGCGCGATTTCGAGCGGACCGGCATCGTGAATCTTCCGAGACCCGACGACGGATCCGCCGTAGGGGCGGTCCAGGCCCCCGGGCAGCGTGCATCGTCACCGGATGCGACGGGCGACGGGACGACGGACGCGAATGCCGGATCGGTGGCTGGCATGGCGGCCGGCGCAGGAGCGGGCGCGGTTGCCGCGGGCGCGACTGCCGCGAGCGCAGCGGCAGGCACCGACGGAGCCGGAGACGCGAGCTTCGACGTCCAGCAGCCGTGGCAGGCGCCGCCGACCGGGCAGGGCCCGGCTGTCGCGCCGCTGCCGCAGCAGCAGGGGGTCGCCCCGACCGGAAACGGTGCACCGTCGCCGTTCCAGTCCCAGGCTCCCGCGGATGCGTCCGGCACCGGCCGAGCGGCCGCGAGTCAGCAGCCCGCGAGCCGGCCTGCTGCAAGCCAAGCGCAGCAGCCCCCGCAGCACGGCCGCCCGGGAGAAACCGCGGACGACGTCTTCGCAGGTCTCGGCCTCGACGAGCCGGTCCGGGCCCCGAACCAGGGCGCATTCGGTGACCAAAGCGCATTCGGTGACCAGGGCGCATTCGGTGACCAGGGCGCATCCGGCCCTACGGGCGCATCCGGTACCCCGGGCGGCACCGGTGGGCACGAATCCGTTGGCGGACCGGGCTCCACACGCGGGGCGGGCGCGGGCGAGGGCCCGAGCGACGTGTTCGCCGACTGGTTCGGCGCGGACGACGACAACGAGCCGACCGTGACGGTGACTCGGCAGCCATCGGCCGACCGTCAGCATCCGCAGGCCACGTCGCAGGCAAGCGGCACCGCTGGGCAGCAGCCGGTCCAGCAGCAGCCTGGCCAGCCGCGTTCAGGTCAGCAGCGTTCCAGTCAGCAAGGCTCCGGGCAACAAGGCCCCGGGCAACAAGGCCCCGGTCAACAAGGCCCCGGGCAACAGCAGCCCGGCCAGGGCCAGCCGGGCAGGCCGACGCCGGCAGACCCCGCGACGACGGAGCGCCAGCGGCCCTGGTACGAGCAGGGGCTCGACGGAACCGAGACCACCGAGCAGGCGCCACCATTCGGTGCCGCGGCACGAGCATCCGGACTCGCGGCAGCGGGCGCGACGGGCGCTGCCGCCGTTGCGGGGAGCCGGGCGAAGTCGGCGCCCGCGCAGGCACCCACCTACCGGTCTCCCGCGGGGCACGGAGACGCCCAGGCCGGGCGACGTCCGGGCGGCGGCGCACCGGTCGATGCACGCGGCTCTGGCGCGGGCCCAGGCGGTCCTCGCGGGCCCGTCGGCCCTGGCGGCGGCGGAGGCGGCACCGGCGGGGACGGCGGCGGTATTCGCGGGCGCCTCGCGGGGCTCGACCACACCAGCCGGAGGCGACTGTTCACGATCGCGATCGCGCTCGTGGGCGCGATCCTGCTTATCGTCTCGGCGGTCATCATCGGCAACGCGATCGGCGCCCGCGACAGTGACGACCAGGCGGCTCCGACTCAGACGAACGCGACGACACAGCCGAGCGATGGTACCGAGTCGCCGAGCGACTCGCCGACGGACGAAGCTGCGGGGCCGCCCGTGATCGACCCGAACTTCGAGGCGGTCGCGTTCCAGAGCGAGTCCGGCAACCTGCGCTGCATCATCACGCCCGAATACGGCGTCGCCTGTCAGCACTCGGACCCGGCGTTCGTCGTACCTCCGGAAGTGTGCACGACGACCGGGCAATCGGGCGCCGTCATCGGCCTCGATTCCCAGGGATACCTGTACCCGTGCCTTGAGCAAGACATTCCCTACGGCCAGCAGGTGGTGCCGTACGGGCAGTCGATCCGTGCGGGCGAGTTCGTGTGCGTGATCGAGTTCGAGACCGGGGTGAGCTGCTTCAACGACGCGGGCGACATCATCGGGCTCGAGTTTCAGCTCGGCATCGGGCTCGTCGGCGAACCGAGCACGAGTCCGCAGCCGACGGTTCCGCTTCCGGGCACCGCCTAGCGAACCGCTTTCGCGCATTGGCGCCGCCTGGCGTGGCCGAACCAGCACGAGGTTCGGCCATGCCAGACCCCCGGGCGGTTCTGCGCTGCGTGACCCCGCGCGGCTCTGCGCTGCGTGACCCCGCGCGGCTCTGCGCTGTCCTGGAATCTCGGTGCTCCGGAATCTCGACTGCGCTGGAATCTCGCGCAGTACCCCACGGCCATTCCTCGGGAGCGCGGGAGTGCGGCCGATGCAGTCCTGGCGGTACGCCGCCCGCGCTACGCGCCGGCGAGCGCTCCGTCGACGATCGCCTTCGCCTCGGCCTGCATCTGGGCGAGGTGCTCCGGCCCCTTAAACGACTCGGCGTAGATCTTGTAGACGTCTTCGGTGCCGCTCGGGCGAGCAGCGAACCATGCCGACTCGGTCGCGACCTTGACGCCGCCGATCGCGGCCCCGTTCCCGGGAGCCTCTGAGAGCTTCGCGACGATGGGCTCGCCCGCGAGCTCGGTCGCCGTGATCGCATCGCCGTCGAGCTTCTTGAGCACGGCCTTCTGCGCCGGCGTCGCGGGCGCGTCGATGCGCTGATAGGCGGGCTCGCCGAACTGCTCCGTGAGCTCCCGGTAGCGCGCCGACGGCGTCTTGCCGGTGACGGCGATGATCTCGGCTGCGAGCAACGCGAGCAGGATGCCGTCCTTGTCTGTCGTCCACGCGGTGCCGTCGAGGCGCAGAAACGAGGCCCCGGCCGACTCTTCGCCGCCGAACAGCATGGTGCCGTCGGCGAGGCCAGGCACGAACCACTTGAAACCGACTGGCACCTCGACCATGTTCCGGCCGAGGGCCTCGACGACGCGATCGATCATGGAACTGGACACGAGCGTCTTGCCGAGCCCCGCATCCGGTGCCCATTGCTCGCGGTGCGACGCGAGGTAGTCGATCGCGACCGCGAGGTAATGGTTGGGGTTCATGAGCCCGGCGTCGGGCGTGACGATGCCGTGGCGGTCGGCGTCGGCGTCGTTGCCCGTCAGCACGTCGTAGTCGTCCTTGCGGGCGAGCACCGAGGCCATCGCCGACGGCGAAGACGGGTCCATGCGGATCTTGCCGTCCCAGTCGAGCGTCATGAAGGGCCAGCGCGGGTCGACGTCGGGATTGACGACCGTGAGGTCGAGCCCGTACTCGTCGGCGATCGCCTGCCAGTACCGCACCGACGAACCACCGAGCGGGTCGGCGCCGATCCGCACCCCGGCGCGCTTGATCGCATCCACGTCGATGATGTTGCGCAGGTCGCGCACGTAGTCGCCCATGAAGTCGTGTCGCTCGACGCGGCCGGCCGATTGCTGTCCGGTTGCGTCGGTTGCTTCGGGCGTGTTGGCGGTGCCCGACGCCCCGCCCGATCGCCGCACGCCCTCGAGACCGGAGGCGATGAGCTCGTTCGCGCGGTCGGCGATCCAGCTCGTCGCGTCCGTGTCGGCGGGGCCGCCGTGCGGGGGGTTGTACTTGAAGCCGCCGTCCTGCGGCGGGTTGTGGCTCGGGGTGATGACGATTCCGTCGGCGACGTCGTTGTTGCCGGCCGCGTTGTAGCGGATGATCGCGTGCGAGAGCGCCGGCGTCGGCACCCACGCGTCGTCGAGATCGGCGAGCACGCGCACGCCATTGGCGACGAGCACGTCGAGGGCCGTCTGCTCGGCGGGGGTGCTCAGGGCGTGCGTGTCGCGGCCGATGAAGAGGGGGCCGGTGATGCCCTGGCCGGCGCGGTATTCGCAGATGGCCTGCGTGATCGCGAGGATGTGGGTCTCGTTGAACGAGGTCTTCAGACTCGACCCCCGGTGTCCGGACGTGCCGAACGCAACTGCCTGTGTCGGATCGCCGGCGTCTGGCACCAATTCGGTGTAGGCCCGAAGCAGGGCATCGACGTCGATGAGATCTTCGGGGAGGGCTACGGTTCCAGCGCGCTCGTGCATGAACTCAGTCTTCCACCGGGCCATACACTAAGCCAATGCCCGCGACCCACGAAGACCGAACCGGCGTCCCCGTCGAACCAGGCGCCCCAGGCGTCCCGACGGAGACCATCTCCTATCTCGGACCGGCCGGAACCTTTACGGAGTCGGCCCTTCGCATCGCACCGCAGGCCCAGGGCCACCACTGGAAGCCGGTCAACAACGTCGGCGAAGCGCTCAGCGACGTCACCGCGGGCCGCAGCCGGGCCGCGATGATCGCTATCGAGAACAGCATCGAGGGCGGGGTCACGGCCTCGCAGGATGCGCTCGCAACCATTCCGGGGCTTCGTATCGAGGGCGAGTTCGTTGTGCCGATCCGCTTCTCGCTCGCCGTTCGCCCGGGCACCTCGATCGCCGATGTGCGGACGCTCGCCGCGCATCCGGTCGCGTACGGGCAGTGTCGCAGGTGGCTGACCGCGAACATTCCGGCCCACACGCACCTGCCGGCCGCCTCGAACATCGCCAGCGTTTCGTCGGTGTTCCCGGCGGAGGGCGAGGAGCACGCCGTGGCCGACGCGGCCATCACGACGCCGAACATTCGCGACCACGTCGACGTCGGCATCGTCGCGGAGGGCATCGAAGACAATTCGAATTCGCGCACGCGGTTCGCGCTGGTCGGGATGCGCCGGACGGTCCCGGAGCGGACGGGCGCGGACAAGACGAGCCTCATTGTCGAACTGCCCGACGAGCGGCCCGGCGCGCTCATGGACATGCTCGAGCAGTTCGCGACCCGTGGCGTCAACCTCTCGATGATCACGTCGCGGCCGATTCCCGAGCGCGTCGGCTCGTACCGGTTCGTGATCGACGTCGACGGCCATATCGCGGATGCTCGGGTCGCCGATGCATTGCGCGGCCTCCGTCGGTTCAGCCCGCACGTCATCTTCCTCGGCTCGTATGCGAGGGCGGACGGCCGCCAGGTCGACGTCAACCAGGCCTACACCGACGGGCACTATGCCGAGGCCGACGGGTGGTTCGACGGGCTGGTCGAGAACGCCTAAGAAAGCGGGTTCGGCTGCGATTTCGACTCAGACCAGGGTATGAGATTGCGTCACATTCATCAGACTCTAAGGGTTGATTCGGGAGGCGTGCGTAGCATCCATCGTGACTGTGCTGTGATCATGACGAGACACTGTCGTGATCATCAGTCGGTCAGTGCGTGAGTGCCGTGAAGTTTCGCCCGCGGTATGCAAGGGGTTGGATCAGCGGGCGCGGCGCACGCGAGTCGGGCGACCGAAGAACGGCCGAACCGTCGGACAGGACGCTGCTCCGCGGCGGTCCGAGATCGCTCGAACACCAGAACTCGGAGGACGGTGACACATGGACAACGAGATTCCGCTCGGGGCGCGAACGCGCTCGTACCGCTTCTTCGAAATCGTCCCCGCGGCAATCAGCTTCGGGGGCTTCATTCTGTTGGGAGTCCTCTCCTTCGCGGCGCCGCTCTGGGCCGCCGTATTCGTGCTCTTCGTCGTGGGCTACACCCTCGTCAAGGGATTCCGTCTCGGTGTGCACGCGATCCAGGGGACTCGGCGAATGCGATCGACCATGGCCGTGCCGTGGCACGAGCGCCTCAGCGATCTCGAGCGCGCGCAGCGTGGCGAATCGGTCGTCCCGAACGAGCAGTGCGACGCGCACCGCATGGGGGAGCACCTCGACCGCTTGCGGCTCGTGTCAGAAGCCCCGAGCGCGTTTCCCGAGATCGGCGGCATCTACAACGCCGTCATTGTTCCGGCCTACAACGAGTCGTTCGACCTGATCGCGCCGACGATGCAGGCGCTCGCCGACACGACGTTCGACAACGGCCGGCTCATCGTCGTCTTCGCCTACGAGGAGCGCGGCGGGGCCGAGATGCACCGCACGGCCGAGCGGCTCGAGCGCGAGTACGGCCACCGCTTCGCGTCGTTCCAGCTCGTGCGGCACCCGGCCGGGCTCCCGGGCGAGGTTCCCGGCAAGGGCGCGAACATCACGTTCGCGGCGCGTCGCCTGCAGGCGTGGCTTGACGGGCGCGGGATCGCCCACGACCGCGTCATCGTGACGACGCTCGACTGCGACAACCGGCCCGACTCGTCCTATTTCGATCTCGTCACCTACGAGTACGCGATTCGGACCGACCGCAAGCGACTCTCGTTCCAGCCGATCTCGATCTTCACCAACAACATCTGGGACGCTCCGGCCCCGAGCCGGGTCATCGCATCCGGAAACTCGATCTGGAACATCGTCTCGTCGCTGCGCCCGCGTTCATTGCGGAACTTCGCGTCGCACGCGCAACCTATGGACGCGCTCGTCGAGATGGGCTTCTGGAGCACGCGCACGATCGTCGAGGACGGCCACCAGTACTGGCGCAGCTGGTTCCACTTCGACGGGGACTACCGCGTCGTCAGCGTTCCGGTGCCGATCTATCAGGATGTGGTGCTCGCCGAGACGTTCTGGCGCACCATGAAGGCGCAGTTCAGTCAGCTTCGCCGCTGGGCGTACGGGGCGTCGGATGTGCCGTTCGTCGCCGTGCGCGTGCTCGCGGGCGATCGTCGAGTTCCCCTCGGCACCGGCGTACTGAAGCTCACCCAGCTGCTCGAGAGTCACGTGACGTTGAGCTTTGTCGCGATCATCATCGCCTGGGGGCCGTGGATTCCGCTGCTCGCCAACGGGTT
Source organism: Pseudoclavibacter sp. (assembly GCA_052086425.1). Classification (GTDB taxonomy): domain Bacteria; phylum Actinomycetota; class Actinomycetes; order Actinomycetales; family Microbacteriaceae; genus Pseudoclavibacter. The sequence continues at coordinate 8,559 of JBQDJW010000060.1, forward strand.
CAGCAACCGGCTGCCGCTCCTGGTCGAAGGGCTGCCGTTCATCGTTGGAACGGTGCAGCAATTCGCAATGCTCCTGTTGATCATCTCGATCAGCGTCTCGGTGTCGCTGCTCCCGAAACGGCCCGAGCGCATCGCACCGATCCGGATGCTCTTCATGGTCGTGCAATGGATCCTGTTCCCCGTCACGACACTGGCGTTCAACACGACGAGCGCGATCGTGTCGCAGGCGCAGCTCGCTGTCGGGAAATACCGCGAAGTCTTCGTCGTGACCGAGAAGTTCACCGTCGTCCCCGCCACCGTCGCGATCGACGAGTCGGCACCGTCGCCAGGACCGGGCACCGGCGCCATCGAGCGGAGCGCTGCGTAGCTAGGGCCTCGTCGGGGCGTCGGGGCGTCGGGGCGTCGGGGCGTCGAGGTGTCGTGACGTCACGCGATGTCGCCCTGTGTTCGAGTGCGTGCGCTCGCCCGCTGCCCCGGCCTGCATGCACGCAATCTCGCGAGCACGAAGCCACGTTTCGGT
>JBQDJW010000061.1:0-1583 GCA_052086425.1 Pseudoclavibacter sp.
GTCCGTCGCCCGCGCACGACCACGAGCCCGCGCGCTTCGACGGCCGGCTCGGCCCTCGCTCGGCCCGCCTGCCCGACCGCACCGGATGCGCCGCCCGGCAGCGATCGATCGTCGCCACCCCGCGCGTCCGGCACCGCATCCCGGCCGCGCGGCTCGTCCGCATCCGGCACCGCACCCGCGCCGCGCACCGCGCGGGCCTCCGGCGCGACGCCGTCAACCGTCTCCCGAGCATCCGGCACCGCGGTCGCCCGGGGCGCGAAACCCGTCTCGTGGAGCCCGGCGAACACTGCCGCGAGCTCATGGGCGCCGAGCGGCGGGCCCGCAGGCAGGCGGCTCGCGAACGGTGAGCCCGCCAGCGCGGCGCGCACCCGCACGCCGGTCGGCAGCCAGACTCCTGCATCGGCCAGCGCGGCCGCGTGCTCGGTGAACACGTCGCGCAGCGGCCCCGCCGCGAGCAGGGTTCCGCGGGCGTCGAGCGCGACGACGCGGTCGACGAAGCCGAGCGCATCGTCGACGTTGTGCTCGATGACGACGACGGTGCGCGACGACGAGTCGGGCATCGCCTCGAGCGTGCGGTAGAGCTCCGCTCGCGAGACGGGGTCGAGGTTCGCGGTCGGCTCGTCGAGCACGAGCACGCGGGGCGACGCCGCGAGCGCGCAGGCGATCGCCACGCGCTGCCGCTCGCCGCCCGACAGGTGGCGAGGGTTGGCGTCGCGGTGCTCGCGCAGCCGCATCGCCTCGATCGCCAGCTCGGCGCGCCGCTCGATCTCGGCGACCGGCAGCAGGCGATTCTCGAGGGCGAAGCAGACCTCGTCGAAGACGGTCTCGGTGAACAACTGCGCGTCGGGGTCTTGGAACACAATCGACACCGACTCGCGCAACCGTGCCTGCGACAGATCGTCGAGCGAGTGGCCGTCGATGCGCACATCGCCCCGCACGTTCGCGGGCAGCACCTCGGGCACCAGCCCCGCGATCGCCAACGCCAGCGTCGACTTGCCGCTGCCGCTCGGGCCGAGCAGGAGCGTCTTCGATCCGGCCGGGGCCGACCACGTCGCACCCGCCGGGCGCCACGCGCTCCCGCGCGGGAATCGCACCGCGACGCCGTCGCACACGAGCGCCGTCGCCGCCGATGACGTACCTGGCGCGGAGTCGGGGGCAGCCTGCATGCCCCAATAGTAAGGGTCACCTAACTTGGCGGGCCGACGGGCCGCGCCCTGTCGCGTGCGCCCGACCGTCGACGCCGGCGAGCGGCCGGATCACCTGCAGTCCGGCGCGGACGCTCGCTACCCGTTCATGATCGCCGCGATGACCGCATCCGGATCGACCGGGAATGCCGCGTCGACCGTGAGCCGCGGCGTCGTGAACGGCTCGTATCGACGGTTGACGACGTCTTGCCACGTCGGCTCGCGGTACCCCTCGAGGTCGCGAACGCGGGTCTCGAGCCTGTGCCGGTGCAGGTCGGTGTCGGAACAGATGACTTCGACGAACCGCAGCGCGACGCCCATGCGCGACGCGAGATCCACCCACTGCTGGCGCGCGATGTTCGAGTCGTTGACTGCGTCGACGATCACGCCGATGCCGAG
>JBQDJW010000061.1:1593-9052 GCA_052086425.1 Pseudoclavibacter sp.
CCCGTTGGCACGTCGGCGCGGCCGGGGCCGCCGACGCCCGACCGCCACATCGCGGCCTCGATCGAGTCGACCGCCACGACCGGGTACTTCAACCGGTCTGACAGGGCGTACGCCAGCGAACTCTTCCCCGTGGCTGGCAGCCCGGCCATCGCGATCAGCATGATCGATATCTAAGCAGAGTGCGAGTCCCCCACCCTGGCCGACCGGCCGGATGCGCAGGGAACGCGAGTGCGCGGGCCCGGCGCCCGTCGCGTCGCGGTACCGGCGCCCTCAGTTCTGCGCCGGCCCGTCGTCAGACCTTCTCGATCGGCGCGAGCTTGATGAGCAGCTTCTTGCGCCCGCTCGTGTCGAAGTCGACCTCGGCGATGCGCTTCGCCTCGCTGCCGAGGATCGCCCGCACGGTGCCCTCGCCGAAGTCGGTGTGGCGGATGCGATCGCCGCGCTCGAGCACGAGGTTCGAGTTGTCGCGCACAGCGCCCGTGATCGTGTTGCCCCACTTCGTCTTCGCCGTGCCGGCGCCAGCACCGGCGCCGCCCGCACCTGCCGAGCCCGGCGCATCCGCCCCGCTCGGCGGCTGCATCGTGACCCGCGCGTAGCCGCCCGCCGTGCCATACCCCTCTGAGCCGACCGGACGCCGCCCGGCACCGCCGAAGCCGCCGGACCCGCCGCCGAAGCCGCCGCCATCGCGCGAGTTGAGCGCCCTCGGCCGCGACCCGCCGCGCGAGGTCACGTCGCCGGGCGATTGCCGCCACTCGATGAGTTCGCCGGGAACCTCCTGCAAGAACCGGCTCGGCATTGCGACGGCGGTCTCGCCGAACTGTGCCCGCGACATCGCGAGCGTGAGGTAGAGCCGCTTGCGCGCGCGAGTGATGCCAACGTAGAACAGGCGCCGCTCCTCGGCAGGACCGCCAGGCTCGTTCGCCGAGATGCGGTGCGGCAACAGATCTTCCTCGACGCCCGTGATGAACACGGTGTTGTATTCGAGGCCCTTGGCGGTGTGCAGCGTCATGAGCGACACGGCGCCCGATTCGTCGTCGATCTCATCGGCGGCCGCGACGAGCGCGACCTCGGTGAGGAACTCGACGAGCGAGCCGTCCGGGTGGGTCTTGTCGTACTCCTTCGCGACGTTCACGAACTCTTCGATGTTCTCGGCCCGCGCCTCATCTTGAGGGTTGCCCGTCTTCAGAAGCGCCTGGAGGTACTCGGAGCCCTCGACGAGCCGCTGCACGATCTCGCCGACCGTCGAGCCCGGCATGCCGGTCTCGCGCGGAGCCAGCGATGCCGTCGCCTCGTCGAGCATTGCCGCGAGCGACGTGATCGAGCGCAGCGCCTTCGGCCCGAAGCCCTGCTCGTCTGCCCGCCGCATCGACTCGCGGAACGTGATGTCGTGCTTCTGTGAGAAGTCCCACAGCGCCGTCTCGGTCGCGGGCCCGAGCCCGCGCTTCGGCGAGTTCAGGATGCGCCTTGTCGCCAGTTCATCGGCCGGGTTCGCGGTCGTCGTGAGGTAGGCGAGCATGTCTTTGATCTCGGCGCGCTCGTAGAACTTCGTGCCGCCGATGAGCCGGTACGGCACGGCCGAGCGGATCAGGATCTCTTCGAGCGCGCGCGTCTGCGCGTTGGTGCGGTAGAACACGGCCATGTCGCGGAAGCTCACGCCATCGTCGTGCAAGGCGTGGATCTCGTCGGCCACGAACTGCGCCTCGTCGTGGCCCGAGTACCCCGTGAATCCCGTGATCTTGGCGCCGGGGCCGTCGGCGGACCACAGCTTCTTCTCGCGGCGGTCGAAGTTGTTGCGGATCACGGCGTTCGCCGCGTCGAGGATATTGCCGGTCGAGCGGTAGTTCTGCTCGAGCATGATCACCTTGGCGCTCGGGAAATCGCGCTCGAACTCGGTGATGTTGCGGATATCGGCGCCCCGGAAGGCGTAGATCGATTGGTCGGAGTCGCCGACGACCGTCAGTGACGCGCCCGGAATCGCGCCCAGAGCATCCAGCCCCATGCGCGTGTCTGCAGGCACGTGCTGCGGCTCGACGCCGCGCGTGAACTCGCGGATGAGCGCGTATTGCGCGTGGTTCGTGTCTTGGTACTCGTCGACGAGGATGTGGCGGAACCGCCGCTGATACTTCGCCGCGATGTCGGGAAAGGCGCGGAACAGCCACACGGTCTGCCCGATGAGGTCGTCGAAGTCGAATGCGTTCGCCCGCTGCAGCTCGCGCACGTACCGCCGATACATCTCGAGGAACATCGCATCGCGCGGGTCTGATGCGTTCGCCTGGCGCGCGAAGCCGTCCGGGTCGACGAGCTCGTTCTTGAGCTTCGAGATGCGCGACTGCACGCCGCCAACGGTGAAGCCGAGCACGTCGGCCTCCGCCTGCTTCACGATGCGTTTGATGAGCGCCTTCGAGTCGGCCGAGTCGTAGATCGTGAAGCTCGAGGTGAAGCCGAACGCCTCCGCTTCGCGGCGAAGGATGCGCACGCACGCCGAGTGGAACGTCGAGATCCACATGCCGTCGGATGCCTGGCCGACGATGCCGGCGACGCGCTCGCGCATCTCGGCCGCCGCCTTGTTGGTGAAGGTGATCGCGAGGATCTGGCTCGGCCATGCCTCGCGGTTCGCGAGCAGGCCCGCGATGCGGTGCGTGAGCACGCGGGTCTTGCCCGAGCCAGCCCCGGCCAGAATCAGAAGCGCGGGCCCGCGGTGCGTCACCGCCTCGCGCTGCTCGGGGTTGAGCCCGTCGAGTAGCCCGGTCGACCCCCCGCCGGCGTCGCCGAACGCCTCATCGCCCGGGGTCGAGATCGGTATGAGCACGCCGGGCGTGGCGGCATCGTTGGCGTCGAATCCGGAAACAGGCGGCAGCAGCGTCATCGTGCGTCGATTCTACGTTCGCCCTCCGACATTGCGGGATCCGGGGTGCGTCCGGGCGGCATCCGCACCCGTTCGGTGCGCGCGGCGAACACGGCGGCGGCCTCGCCATGCGGGTCGTTCCGCGAATCGCGCGAGGTTTAGACTTCCACGCGGCGCGCGCTCGGTGCGTTGCCGGTCTTGCTCCCGTGGAAAGGCGAACTCTCGCATGAACACCCCTCTCGACGACGCCCGCGACGCAGCCGACGCGCCAGATGCCGACACTCCCCGTCGTTCGCTCGGCGGCGTGCTCGACGTCTTTCCAATCTCGCTCGGCACCAACACGTTCGGGTGGACGAGCAGCGACGACGAGGCGGCGCAGGTGCTGGACGCCTACACGGCGGGCGGCGGCAATTTCCTCGACACCGCCGACTCGTACCCGCACTGGGCACCTGGCCGCAGCGGCGGCGAATCGGAGCAGGCGATCGGCCGCTGGCTCGCCGCCGGCTCCGCGCCCGATGACCTGATCATCGCGACCAAAGTGGCGCAGCATCCCGACTATCTCGGCCTGTCGGAGAGCAACGTGCGCGCGGCCGCCGACGCGTCGCTCGGGCGGCTCGGAGTCGACGCGATCGATCTGTACTACGCGCACTTCGACGACGAGTCGACGCCCCTCGACGAGACCGTTCGCACGTTCAGCGCCCTCGTCGACGAGGGTCTCGTACGGAACATCGGCGTGTCGAACTACTCGCCAGACCGTCTGCGCGAGTGGATGGACATCACGGCGCGCGAGGGCTACCACCGCCCCATCGTGCAGCAGCCGCACTACAACCTCATGGAGCGCGGGATCGAGGCCGACCTGCTGCCGCTCGACCGCGAGTTCGAGCTCGGCGTCGTGCCGTACTGGTCGCTTGCGAAGGGATTCCTGACCGGCAAGTACCGTCCGGGCGTCGAGGTCGACTCGGCTCGCGCCCCGCAGGCGTCGACCTATCTCTCGACCCCGCAGGGCGAGCGCGTGCTCACGGCGCTCGACGGCATCTCGGGCCGCCTCAAGGTCGAGCCGGGCGCCGTCGCACTCGCGTGGCTGCTCGCGCAGCCCGGCATCATCGCGCCGATCGCCTCGGCCCGCACCGCCTCGCAGGTGCCGATGCTGCTCGACGCGGCGCGCATCTCGCTCGACTCATCCGAGGTCGACGAGCTCACCCGCGCGTCGGCGGCGTAGGGCCGGCGCGTTCACCTGAGCGCGAGCGGGGCCGCCCGGACTCCCTGTCCGGACGGCCCCGCTCGGTTGCGGTGGGCGGCTCGATCAGCCCGAGCGCCCGGCGCGGGCCGTGCGACGACGCAGTGCCAGCAACACACCACCGGCGGTGAACGCGAGCACGACTGCCGCCAACGCGGGCCACGCGAGCCCGCCGTCGGTCGGTGTCAGCCCGCCGGCCTCGCCGTCCTGGCCGTCGCCGTTTCCACTCTCGCTGTCTGCGCCGCCGCCGGGCGCATCCGTCGGCGCGGGCGAGTCGCTCGGATCCGGCGTTCCGCTCGGCTCGGGCTCACTCGTCGTGGGCGCGGGCCCGTCGCCCGTCGCGACGAGCACCGTCACGGCGACGGCGTCGCTGCGACGCTCGCCGAAGCCCTGCGTGAGCGCGAGCTCGTTGCTGCCCTCGGCGAGCAGCGATGCGGGCACGTCGAGCGACCACGTGCCGTCGTCGGCGACGACGGCGCTCGGGTCGAAGCCATCGACCGTCACGGTCGCGCGCGGCGTTCCCGTGCCGGCCAGCTGCGCGACGGCGTCTGCACCGGGCACGATCTCGTCGGCGGGCGACGAGGTGACGTCGAAGGTCGCCAGGTCCGGCCGCGCCGTCAGCCACTCGTCGGCCCCGATCGGACGGTCGACGATGCGCGTCTCGCCGACGCAACCGTGCCATCCGTTCGTCGCCGCGTCATCCACCCAGTCGCTGCCGATGATCCACGGCATGCCCTCGTTGAACGACATGCCCATCGTGTCCTGCGCCGTGCGGAGAACCGGAGCGCCGTTCACGTACATCGTCGTCTCGGCTGCGTCCGGATCGTTGACGATCGCGACGTGACTCCACGTGTCGACCATGATCTCGCCCGACCAGTTCGTCTTATCGCCCTTGGTCGCGTCGTCACCGACCTCGGTCCACTGGAACTCGCGCAGGTTCGAGATGCCGAGGGCCGCGGGCGAGGCGGTGTAGTCCCACTGCGACCACGGCATGCCCTCGATCTGCGAGCGGTTGCCCGAGCGCACGACGGCCTTGCTCCACGCATTCACGTCGATGTCCCAGTCGCCGTCGAGCTTGACGAAGGTCTCGATCGTGTAGCCATTCGACAGATCGGCGTCGTTCACTGCAGCATCCGGCGCCGTCGTGAGATACGAGTAGCGCCCTGCCTGGTTGTCGCTGTTGTCGAAGCACACCGACTGGCCGCTCGACGAGAACTGGTACGCGTCGTCCGCGATCGTCACGTCGTCCGGCTGCGCGGCGGCCGATCCCGACTCCGCGATCGTCTGGCGCACGAGGTCGTTGTCGCCGGCGACGTCCTCGACACGCGCGCCCTCGTCGAGCACGCCCGTTTCGCCGGCCATCTGCCAGTGCGCGAGGGTTCCCTCGACATCGACGTAGTCCTCGGGGCTGCCAGCCGCGACCTCCTGCGAGGGCGGCACGCCGTCGAATCCGTCGGAGACGAGGTCGATCGCCCGCTCGGTGAGCGAGGGCAGCGCACCGGTTCCGGGGCCGAAGTCGGGGGCGAAGCCGGCGAAGCGGCCGGCGAGATCGATCGAGAAGCGCTGCGACGGGCCGTCGAGCACGGGCACGTCGTACGAGGTCAGCTGGTCGGAGGACTTGGCCGCCACCCATGGAGAGACCGTCGCGATGTCCATCACACCGTTGGTGAGGTCGAACTCGTACAGGCTGAGGTATCCGTTGCCGCCCTCGTAGGCCATCTGGTAGTCGATGAGCACCTGCGTGACCGCGTTGCCCGCCGAATTGGTGCGCTGCAGCACGCTGGACCCGTGGAAGTGCCCGTTCAGGGTGAGGAAGATCTGGTCGTTGTCCGCGATCAGCTCGTTCCACAGGCGCTCGCCATAGTCGCTGGTCACGGCCGGGCCGCCGTCGTCGCCCGGCGCGACGATGTCGTGACTCGTGAGGATCACCGGCAGCGTCGGGTGCTCGGCGATCACCTCGTTCGCCCACGCGAGCGTCGCGTCCGAGGCGCGCCACGAGAGCGCGAGCACGAGGAACTGCTGTCCCTCGGCCTCGAAGACGTGGTAGCGGTTCATACCGGTCGGGTCTGCACCGCCGAACGTCGCCTGCTCGCCGTCGCGCTCCGGGCTGAAGTACTGCAGGAAGGGCTCGTTCGCGAGGTCGTACTCGTCGTCGTAGTGCGAGCCGTTCGAGTTCAGCACGTCGTGATTGCCGGCGAGGATCGAGTACGGTTCCCCTCCGTCCTCGAGCACCGACATCGCTTCGTCGGCCACCTGCCACTGGCCGTCGACTCCGACCTGGTCGACGACGTCGCCGAGGTGCGTCGTGAAGGCGAGGTTCAGCTCGTCGGCGTGCTGAGCGAGCCACTGCGTCTGCGACTCGAATGGATTGGTGCCGTAGTCGGGTTCGAAGTTCGACTCGGCATAGCGCGAGTAGAACTGCGTGTCCGGCAGCACCGCGATCGTGAATCGCGAGGCCGGATCGTCGGCGGTGGCCGCGCTGGCCGGCGTCGGCGCGGTGCCGACCAGCAACGTGCCGGCGAGGGCGGCGGCGAGCCCGAGCGCGACGGGCGCCGCGCGACGGGTGGCAGTGAGTCGCATGTTCAACCTTCTTGTCAGGGATGAGTGGGTGGCGTGCCCGCCGCGACCGGTCGAGGAGCGGGACACAACAGGACGGAGCGGCGATCCTGAACGATCTGCTCGCTCGGGTTCGCCCCGGCACGGCCGACCGTAGGGCCGCGAGTCGACGCACTCACGCCCCGGACGTGAACGCGGCGTGACGCATCCGCGCCGATTCGGCGAGATCGTTGCCGTCTGGTCAACGCGCGCCGCGACGTTGGCCGCCGCGCCTCAGAATTCGGCGTCGATGAGCGCCCGCACCCGGTCGGGGGCGTCGGCGAAGACCGCGTCGACGCCGGTGCGCAGAATGCCCCGCCAATGCTCCTCTGGCCGCCCCGCGAGCGCTTCGGGCAAGAAACGGTCCTCTGGCCGCAGCGTGTAGGTCGCGACCTGCAGTTCGCGCTCGTGCGCCGCGTCGACGAGGGCACGTCCCGTCGCCGGGTCGCGCGCCGTCGCCTCGTCGACCACGTCGAGCTGCTGCGTCGCGACACTGATGCCGTCGACCCAGCCCGCCAGTTCATCGAAGCCCTCCGGCTCCAGCTCGTTGGCATACGTCGTGCCCGGGCGGTCGTGCGGGCCACCGACGGGGCCCATCAGCGCGACCACGGTGCCGGGCGCGCCCGCCTCGCGGAGGCGACGCAGCGCATCCCGTTCGAAGCTCTCCCACACGACGCCCTCGAGCCCCGGGCTGTCCCAGAGGCCCTCGAGCTCGCGCTCGAGCAGGTCGACGAGATCGAGCCCGGCCGCCGCGAACGCCGACGTGTGCTTGAGCTCGATCA
>JBQDJW010000062.1:0-8993 GCA_052086425.1 Pseudoclavibacter sp.
AGAGCGAGGCGGCCGCCTCGTGAGCCGCATCGGCTTCATCGGCCTCGGCAACATGGGCTCCCCCATGTCGAGGCGCCTCATCGAGGCGGGTCACACCGTCGTCGGGTCCGACCCCTCGGCCGCCGCGCGCGAGCGATTCGCGGCGGCGGGCGGCGAGGTCGCGGCGGGCGCGGGCGAGGCGGCAACGGGCGCGGATGCCGTGGTGCTGATGCTTCCGAACAGCGACGTCGTCGAGTCGGTCGCCGGCGAGCTGACCTCGGCCGGGGCGCTCGAGCGCGGCACCCTCGTGCTCGACATGTCGTCATCGGAGCCACTGCGCACCCGCACGCTGCACGACGAACTCGCGGCTGGCGGCGTGCGCTTCGCCGATGCGCCCGTCTCTGGCGGCGTCGACGGGGCAGAACGAGGCGCCCTCACGATCATGCTCGGCGCCGACGAGGCCGACCGGGCGCAGGCCCACGACCTGCTCGCCCCGCTCGGCACGGTGCGCGACTGCGGCGGCGTCGGAGCCGGCCACGCCGTCAAGGCCCTCAACAACCTCATGTCGGCCGCCCACCTGTGGGCATCGACCGAGGCCGTGCTTGTCGGCGCGAAGTTCGGGCTCGACCCCGCCGTCATGCTCGAGGTCGTCAACGGCTCGAGCGGCCGCAGCGGTTCGACGCAGAACAAGTGGCCGAACTTCATCCTGCCCGGCACCTACGACTCCGGCTTCGGGCTGCGGCTCATGCTGAAAGACATGCGCATCGCGGCGGGCCTCGCCGACGAGCTCGGCGAGCCGCTCGCCCTCGGACGCGGCGCCATCGATCTGTGGGCCGAGGCGGCTGATGCCCTGCCTGCAGACGCCGACCACACCCGCGTGGCCGAATACCTGGCCGCGCGCACGAACGAAACGCAGGATGCGCATCCGACACCGGATGCGGCGGGCACGACAGAGAGGACCGAACCGTGACCCTCACGCCACGACAGCAGCGGGCGAAAGACGACTTCATCGAGCAGCGCGGCACCTGGGGACCGATGTGGGAGGGCATGGCGAAGCTCGATCCCGAGTTCCTCGACGCGTACCGCGAGATGTCGTTGGTGCCGTTCCGTACTCAGCACCTCGATGTGAAGACGAAGGAACTCATCTTCATCGCGGTCGACGCGAACGCGACCCACATGTATCTGCCCGGTGTGCGGCAGCACGTCAAGGCGGCGCTGGCCGCCGGTGCGTCGCCGCAGGAGATCATGGAGGTGCTCGAGCTGTCGTCGACCCTCGGCATCCACGCCATGAACATCGGCGTGCCCCTGCTCGTCGAGGTGCTCGAGGAGAAGGGGCTGCGGCACGGGCCGTCACCGCTCGACGAGCGCCAAGAGGCGCTGAAGGCCGAGTTCACGCGCAACCGCGGCTACTGGCACGCGTTCTGGGACGAGATCCTCGAACTCGACCCCGACATGTTCGAGGCGTACACGAACTTCTCGAGCGTGCCGTGGAAGACCGGCACCCTCGAACCCAAGGTGCGCGAGCTCGTGTACTGCGCCTTCGACGCCTCGGCGACGCACCTGTACGTCAAGGGGTTGAAACTGCACTACGAGAACGCGCTCGACCTCGGCGCGACCGTCGGCGAGATCCTCGAGGTGCTCGAGATCGCGAGCCTGATCGGCGTGCACGGGGCGACGAGCTCCGTGCCGATCCTCGTCGAGGAGGCGGAGGCCGCAGGCATCCCGCTGACGCGCGAGGACTGACCGGACACCAACAGCACGGGCATATACCCGGGCATCGCGCGTTGTTTACGGTGCGGTGTCCGGGTTCGTCCACTCACTGGCTGAGTACCCGGCATCGACGAAGAACGAAGTCACGCTGAATTCGACGACTCAGAGCTTTGATCGCCCATTACGTCTCTCCAGATCATCGCGTGAGCGAAGGAGTGCACCGCTGTGGCGCTCCACGTCAGTATCGCTTGATGGGAAGCATAGAGTCAGAGAAGCGGGCCATTTTAGACCCTGAAGCGGAACTGCAATCGCGGAAAAACCTGTTTCGACCTCTTGCCGGGAAATTGCGTACCCGCCTGGGGAAAGTTCCTCCCCTTCAACGATACTCCTGACCGCTGCCCCGGAGGCACCTTTCGAAACGGGATTCCGGATCCCCTCCCGGTATCGAGCCGTCACCATCGCGGTCCGGGGCTCCGCAGACGCGAGACAAACGACATCGTGCCCCTCCAGGACTCCGATGAACGCCGTCCCGGCGGTACTCTCCGCGAGGTCTCGGAGGATTGGCATGGCGAGTTCCCGCACGTGGTGCTCGACGTTGCGAGCCCACGTCAGGAGCCCCAATCCCAGAAGAAGCTTGCCGTCGTCCCGGCGTTCGGCCAGCAGGCCGTGTTCGTCAAGCGTCTGCAAGAGTCGATACACCACAGTGCGGCTCAGTCCCAGTTGCTCCGCGAGGTCCGCGACGGATCGAGGTGAGTCAGATCGACTCAGAAGTTCGATCAGCGCAAGGCCTCGCGAGAACGTCGTAGAGACTGATCGTGGGTCTTGAGGCATCGGTCCTCTTTGTTCGGCCTGGCACAACAAATCGACTGCAGCAGTCACATTGACGGGCGAAGAGCTGGAAGTCAACGTCGAGCGGCTGACGCGAGGGTAGCAAGCCGCCACGAATTGGCCCTTACGACCCTCGCCGCCAGAAGTAGACGGCTCCCGCCGAACCACGCCTCAGCCTTCGAGAGAAACCCCGCGTTCTTCATAGAAGGCCAGTGCCGCCGGATGAAGATCGATCGCTATCCCCTTGTCGTAGTCGTCGAGCGAGATTGCGTTCGCGGAGGCGTGGACCTGGGCGAGTTCGTCAGTCTGGTCGTAGACGATCTCGAGCATCGATGTGACGAGTGCGTCGGGAGTGTCCTTGTGCGTCGACAGCGAAGCCGAGAAGCCATATGTCGTCACCTCCTCCTCAATGCCGTTGTAGGTGCCGCCGGGAATGTCAAGCGGGAACAGATATGGCGCCTCCCCCTCCAGTTCCGCCATCACTGCGGCATCGACGGGCAGCACGCGGACGTCGACCTGTGCCGCCAGTTCGGTCAGCGTAGATACCGGGATCGCTCCTCCGATCACACCGGCATCAATGGTCCCGTTGTTGAGACCGTCGGCTACTTCCTCGTAGCCATACGGAAGCTCTTCATAGCTTCCTTCGGATACCCCGTGCGCCTCCAAAACTTCTTTAGTCAAGAAGTTCATGGGAGAGCCGGGAACACCGAGACCAATCGTCGCACCCTCAAGATCCTGCATTCCTGAAATACTTGAGTCACCACGAACCACAAGGTGGACAGCCGTGTCGTGAAGGTAAGCGAGTGCCCGGAGATCTGCGTAGGGCTCCTCGAACGGAAAATCGCCGGACATCGACCGGGCTTGACCAGCCGAATCCGCGATAATGAAGGCTGGCTGCGACTCGTCCTGCTTGGCACGAAGACGCTCGATCATCTCCTGCGTTCCGGTGGTTGCCTCAACCGAACCTTGGACGCCGTCGATACTGGATGACATTAGGTTAGCGATGCCACCTCCCACAACATAGGCACTGCCGCCTTGTCGCGGGGTGTAGATGGGAACGACACCTTGGGACTCCCCGTCTGCGCCCGTGCTCGGATCTGTACAGGCTGCCATGGACAGCGCGATGGTGATAGCGGCGGCTGCACCAATGAAGCCGCGCACTGTTGCGCTAAATCGTTTAGACACGATTACTTCCTTTCGAGAGGATCTTTGATGCGACGATGACGAGTATTAGAATAAGGACACCTACGCCTCCAGATATCATTTCTGGGACAACCAGACATGCACTGCCAACCACGAGCACGGCCCGTAGCCACCAGTTCAGTGTGCCGAAGAAGTATCCAACAACAGCACCCGAGAGTCCAAGCGTCCCGAACATCGCGGCTAAGATGGAAAGCACGATCGAGGTCGCGTCTCCATAGAGGATGAGTCCGGGCGAAAATACGATAATGAACGGAATGACAAATCCGGGAAGCGCGTATTTAACAGCCTCGACTCCCGCAGCATTCGGCTTCGCTCCGGCGATGCCCGCAGCGGTATATGCTGCGAGCGCAACAGGTGGCGTGATGTTTGAAAGCACACCGAAGTAGAAAACAAAGAGATGAGCTGCCAGTGGTTCGACGCCGAGATCCACCAGCGCGGGAGCCACGGTCACTGCAAGAACTAGGTAGGCGGCAACTGCAGGAAGGCTCATCCCAAGAACGATCGACGCCAACATCGTCAATGCGAGTAGAACCGCCACGTTCCCGCCGGCGATCTCCGTCAGCACATAAGAAAGTCGGAATCCCAGTCCAGTGACCCCCATCATGCCCATAATAATTCCAGCGGTCGCACAGGCGGTAATGATGACCATCATCGATTGGAAGCCGCCGACGAGATGGTCACAGAGTTCCCGCAGGTACCCGCGCCCCCGCGTCCGGACCAGTGCTGCAATGAGAGCAATCAATGCGGCCAGTGCAAGTGACAGGAAGGCCGCATAGATTGCGGAGCCACTGCCGCTTATCAGCATGTAGACAAGTATGGCCAGCGGCAACAACTGATACCCGCGCTTGAGAACCAGGGTAGCTAGCGCCCGCATCGCTCGCTCAGTTTTGGAGCCCTTCAACCCCATCTTGGCCGCCTGCATATCGATAGTGAACAGTATGGCTAAGTAGTAGAGCAATGCAGGTACGAGCGCGCCAAGGGCAACCGCGCTGTACGGGATTGCGAGGATCTCAGCGATGAGGAACGCCGTTGCCCCCATCACGGGCGGCATGATCATGCCTCCCGTGGAGGCGGCGGCTTCCACGCCTGCCGCCTTTGCCCTCCCGAACCCCATTGCGATCATCATGGGGATCGTCACTGGGCCAGTGGCGGCGACATTACCGACGGGCGAGCCTGAAACTGATGCGAAGAGTCCGGACGCGATCGTCGCGCCTTTCGCTGGCCCGCCACGAAACCTTCCGACGACGACCTGTGACAGGTCCAGCGCCAGTCCTCCGGCCCCGCACAACTGCAAGAGCGAGCCAAGAAGAACAAAAAGAACCACGTATGTGGACGAAACACCAAGCGCTACGCCAAAGACACCCTCTGAAGATAGCGTGAGGTTTCGAGCGATATTCTCGAGCGATGAGCCCGAGTGTTGCAAGAGGCCCGCAAGGCGATCGCCGAAAATAGCGTAGACGATTGCGACGACACCCAAGAGGGGAAGCACAATCCCCGTCGCTCGGCGCGTTGCCTCAAGGACCAGCGCCGTAACCACGAACGCGACGATAATCTGAATCGTCGACGGTGAAAGCATCGAGAGTATACTCGAGTAGTCGACAGCGATGTAGCCGACAGACAGGACCACCAATACGATGAGGGTGGCATCGATCCCCCACCGCCATCCTGGGCGGCCTTCCATACGCTTTGTGGGCGCGATGAGCAGAAATGCAAGTATTAGTCCAAACGCCAGATGGATGGCGCGGTGCTGAAGTGATGGAAGCGGCGCCGTTGCTGCCGTAGCTACGTGAAAGATGGCGGCGACGAGCGCTACTCCATAGGCGACCCGTTTCGTCACACGTTCACGCCCACGAGTCGTTCCGTCGCCGCGCTCCGACCTTTCGGTTCGAGTTATCGACGGAAGGGCGTTCGATTTCGTACTGGGCAATCCCAACATGTCGCTACCTACAAGTGAAAGAGCTTCTGCGCGTTGCCGGACTCGACCTTTGCTTTCGTCACAGAGTCAAGCTTGGAGATGTTTGCGCGCGCTTGCTTCATGTCACCGCACAGGTGAGGGTAGTCCGACCCAAACAGCACCTTGTCAGCGCCGATCACACCGGCCGCGAAATCGAGCGTCGTGCTGTCGTATACGATCGAGTCAATATACAAGTTTGCGATCTGCTGGCTGGCGGGTGCGGAGATCTTCTCCCTCGAAGTCTCGAACGCCGTGAAGCCCTGGTCGAGGCGCCCAAGGATGTAGGGAAGCGCGCCTCCACCATGAGAGCCGATTATCGAGAGGTTGCGATACCGCTCAAAGAACCCGTCGAGAATGAGCGTAGATAGAGCGAGTGTCGTGTCGAAGACGAATCCAACAGACCACGAAAGATGGTATTTGTCGAGATTGAGGCGTTCCACGGCAGGCGGAGTCGTCGGGTGAACAAGCACGGGCAGTCCACGGTCATTGATCGCCTCCCAAACGGGAGTGAACGCAGGATCAGTGAGCGGCCTGCCTTCAATATTTGCGAGAGTCATGACTCCGACGGCGCCGTTCGCCACAGTGCGCTCTAACTCAGCAATCGCCCTGTCTGGGTACTGCCAAGGAAGTGAGGCAAAATAGCGGATCCGGCCTGTATGACGCTCTTGAGCGGCAGTCATATCATCATTAGACTCAATGGCCACACTTGTACTGACCTCGGCGTCACCCCAAAAGACGTTCGGTGACGTAAGGGAAACGATCGCGACGTCTACGCCTGCGTCATCCATTGCCCGAATGCGTTCCTCGTAGTCAAACATCGCGGGTGTGAGAGACACAAACGGAGTCCCGTTGCGAAGAATCGACCTTCCCCCGTCGGCGCGGGTGCCAAATTCATACGGACTGTTCGATGAACTCAATCGCTCGAGCCATCGCTCCGTGAGCATGTGCGTGTGCACGTCGATGATCACACAGACCTCCTTGTCCGGTAATCGGACAAGATGTCCGATGTTTCCAGTGTTGCACAGGGCACGCCAGGAAGGGAACCCCTCCCCGCGCACGGCTTTCGACAGCGATGCAGGACTGACAGCGATACAGATCCGAATGCGGGGACGCGCAAGTCGGCATGGCGGTATGTCTCGGTCCGGGTCCACTAAGGACTCGGCGTAGAACATGCAAACGTCTGGCCCGGGTATCGCGGTGTCGCGGGAAGCTCGACGGGGCTCGCGCCGCACGCCCCCCTGAGCTCGTAAATACGTCCATGAGCTCGTCAAAGAAGTGCTGAGCGGCCTCGGCCCCGACTCGCCCTCCGACGGGCTCAGGGAACGATTGGGACGGGCTCAGTGAACGATTCGACGGGTTCAGGAATCGGCGGGGCTTCCCTCAGTCCCCGTAGCCGCTCGACGCGAGCGCGACCCCGATCATCGGCACGGCGCGCAGGAGGGCATCGCCCGCCGCCTCGTCGTCGAACTCGTTGATCGACAGCAGCGTCAGCACGAGCGCTGAACCGGCCTTCGCCGTGCCTGGCACGACGACCGACACGGCGTATCGAATGGACGCGGCGGTCGTCGCGACGGCGTAACCGCGCTCGCGCGCCTCAGCGACCTCTGGCCACTCGTCCGGCTCGGGCGGGCGCGATGCATACAGCGCGACGCGCGACGCGAGCTTGCCGGCCGGGTGCCGGAATCCCGGCGGGGTGAACACGTGCTCGGCGACCGTGCTCGGCGTGATCGACATGATCGTCGTGAGCGTGTCGTGCCCGTCGGCCGTGAGCAGCGACGCCGTGAGCGCCGTCTCATCGGCCAGCCGGCGCAGCAGCGACTCGACGCCCCGCTCGAACTGGGCCGAGAATGCGTGGGCGAGCTCGAGCGTTCCGGCGCCGAGCAGGTAGCGCTTGCGCTCGTCGCGCCGAACGAGTTGGTGCCGCTGCAGCGCCTCGAGGATGCGGTAGAGCGGCGCGCGTTGCGTGTCGAGCTCGCGAGTCAGGGCCGCGACCCCGAGCCCATCAGGGTTCTCGACAAGCAGCTTCAGCAGGGCCCCGGCCCGCTCGACCGTCGTCGACACCGCCTTCGGCTTAGATTCCGTCAACGCGCCTCCCGTTTTCTCCCCAGACAATAGACCGCTGCACGGCCGCCATCCGGCACCGGCAGGCGGCCCGCCGCGAATCGCGACGGGCCGCCAACGTCCGATGCCCTGCGGCTACCCGCCGTACATCTCCTGGATCTGCTGCACGTAGTCGACGTACCCCGTCAGCGACTCTTCATCGCTCAGTTGCGGCAGCAGCGTGATCTCGTCGGTGCCAGGCAGCCCCTCTGGGCCAGGCATGCCGGGCATCGAAGGGTACGAGCCCGCTGCGGCGTACGCCGTCTGCCCCTCCTCCGACATGACCCAGTTCATCCACAATTGCGCCGTGTGCGGATTCGGCGCATCCGCGATCATGCAGGTCTTGGCGACCGAGTACGGCGTTCCGTCGTCGATGAGCAGGAACTCGACAGGAGCATCCGGCGTCGAGGCGAGGGTCTCGAAGTAATACGGGTAGTACGCGAGCACGCCGATCGGGTAGGTGCCGTCGACGACCGACGAGATCGTCTGCGCATCCTTCGAGACGACCGTCACGTTGTCCTTCAGCGCCTCGACGACCGGCATGCCCCACTCGTCGGCGTTCGCCTCCGGGGTGAGCAGCTGCGCATTCAGGTAGGCGCCGGCACCACCCGCGGCGGGGCTCACCATGACCTGCTTGCCCTTCCACTTCGGGTCGACGATCTCCTCCCACGTCGTCGGTGCGTCGGCCGGGTCGATGAGGTCGGTGTTGATCAGCAGGCCGAACATCGTGTTGTAGGGCGTGAGCGCCTGGCCGTCCATCGAGATGAGCTCGTCGGGAATGTCGATGATCGGCTCGAACGGCTGGCACCAGCCATCCTGCGCCATCTGGATGATCGGCGTGCGGCCGTCGGATGCGACATCGCCGACCCGATTGCCGCTCGCCTCCTCTGCCTGGAGCCGCGTGATGCGGTCCTGACTCTGCAACTGTTCGAACACGACCTCCACGTCGCCGAACCGCGCGTGGAAGGCGTCGAGCACCGACTGCGCGGGCGGCGGGCCGTAGACCGTCACCGTGAACTCGCCGTTGTCGATCGCCTCGTTGTAGAGGTCGTCGAACGCCTGCTGCTGCTCGGGCGTGCCGAGCACACTCGCGTCACCACCCGCATCCGCCGCCCCGTCGCCCGCGCCGCCTGAACATCCGGCCGCAAACGCGAGCGGCGCGACCATGGCGAGCGAGACAAGCCACCGTTGCCTTGTCTTACGCATACACAACACTTCC
>JBQDJW010000063.1:0-8973 GCA_052086425.1 Pseudoclavibacter sp.
AAGCCTCTCGGTGTGGCCGCTCGCGCACGGGGTGCGCATCCGGCTCGATACCGGCGATGTCGACGGCGCCATGGATTACGCCGAGCGGCTCGTCGCGCAGCACGGCGGGTCGCCAGTCGCCGAGCAGGCGCTGAAAGACCTGGGCAACGGGCTGTGGGCCAAGGCGCTGCCGCGCCAGCAGCTGCTCGCGGCGCGGAACGACCGGAACCTGCTCGTGGAAGAGGTCAAGGCCAACGTCGACCGACAGGTCGCGATTCGGCAGAATTGGATCGCCCGCGGCGACGACACCGCACCGAAGGCCACAATTCGCCGCGACAAGGTCCTGATCGTCGCCGACCTCGGCTTGCCGCAGACGAAGCGCTACCGGGTCGACCAGAAGCGCGAGCAGCTCGAGGCCGCCGGGTACCTGGTGACCGTCACGAACTGGCAGGAGCTCTCCGAGGCGCGGGCCGTGCTCGCGTGGCACGACGTCATCATCGTGTACCGGGCGCCGGCATGGCCCAAGATCGTGCGATTCATCACGGATGCGCGCGCTGCCGGCAAGGTCGTGTTCTACGAGATCGACGACATGCTCTACACCGAGCGGTACCCGCCGCCCATCGAGTCGTACGGCGGGCAGATCTCGATCGCCGAGTACGACGGCCTCATGATGGGCATGGCCGCCTACCGGGCCGCGGCCCAGCTGTGCGACTACGCGCTCACCTCGACGGCGCCGCTCGTCGACTCGCTGTCGACGCTCGTGCGCACCGGCCGCGGGTTCCTGCACCGCAACGGTTTCGACGCGCTCACGCCCACGAGCACGCCGGCGATGCCGCGCGAGCCGTACGCGCCGCTGCACATCTTCTATGGCTCGGGCACGAAGGCCCACAACGACGACTTCGTGGGGCTCGTGCTGCCCGCGCTCGACCGCCTCATGCGCGAGAACGAGCGCGTGCGGCTCGTCACGGTCGGATACCTCACGCTGCCGACGGCCTTCGTCGAGCGGCACGGCGACCGGCTGCGCCAACTGCCCTTCACCAAATCGGTCGAGGCGTACATGTCGCTGCTGCGCGCCGCCGACATCAACCTCGCGGTGCTGCACCCAGACGAGCTGACCGACGGCAAGAGCGAGCTCAAGTGGTTCGAAGCCGCGAACTTCGGCATCCCATCGGTCATGAGCGACACCGCCAACTACGTCGACGTCATCCGCGATGGCGACGACGGATTCCTCGCCCGCAGCACCGACGACTGGTACCGCCACCTCGGCGCGCTGCTCGACGACGACGAGCTGCGAGCGCGCATCGGCGAGACGGCGCGCGCTCGGGTCACGCGGGAGTACGGCGTCGCGGCCCTGAGCGCGAACATCGATGCGATCATCCAGGCCGCCTGCGACGACCTCGAATCCAGGATGGGGGCACGCCGATGAGCACGCCGAAGATCGCGATCGTCAACGTCTTCTTCCCGCCGCAGACGCTCGGCGGGGCCACGCGGGTGGTGCAAGACAATGTCGACGAGCTCGTTCGCAACCGCGCCGCCGAGTTCGACCTCGTTTTCTACACCTCCGACGACGGCGAGACCCCCGCCCACCAGGTCAACGTCTACACGTACAACGGCAGGCGCGTGTACCGCGCCGGGGTCGTGCGCCGTCCGAACATGGACTGGCACCCGTTCGACCCGCCGTCCGGCGAGCAGTTCGGCCGCTTCCTCGACCACGAGAAGCCCAACCTGGTGCACTTCCACTGCATCCAGCGCCTCACGGCCTCGATCGTCGAAGAGACGCTGAAGCGCGGCATCCCGTACGTCGTGACGCTGCACGACGCCTGGTGGATCTCGGATTTCCAGTTCCTCGTCGATCCGGCGGGCACGGTGTATCCGGATGGGCATCAAGACCCGTTCGTGGAGCTGCCGCTTCCTGAGGGGGTCACCCGCGAGGCCTCGATGCAGCGAAGCACCAAGCTGCGCTCGCTGCTGAACTCGGCCGCACGCGTGCTCACGGTCTCGGAGTCGTTCGCGCAGTTGCACCGAAAGAACGGGTTCCCACAGGTCGAGGTGACGATGAACGGCGTCTCGAACCTCGACTGGCTGCCGCGCACCCACGGCCCCGACGGCATCGTGCGCATGGGGCACGTCGGCGGCATGTCTGCGCACAAGGGCTATGACCTCGTGCGCGAGGCGCTGCTTGCAGGCAGCTATCCGCACCTCGCGCTGACCGTCGTCGACCACTCGAAGGCCTACGGCTACCGGCGAGAAGAGACGTGGGGATCCTCGAGGGTGACCTTCGTCGGCAAGTACCCCCAGCACCTCATTCCCGAGCTCTACGCGAACCTCGACGTGCTGCTCGCCCCGTCGACGTGGCCAGAGAGCTTCGGCCTCGTCACGCGCGAGGCCGCGGCGGCCGGATGCTGGGTGGTCGCCTCAGATATCGGTGGCATAGGCGAGCAGGTCGAGAGCGGCGTGAACGGGTTCGTGGTCGAGGCGGGCAGCCTCGCGAGCGTGGCGGGCGCGTTCACGACGCTCGATGCGGACCCAGATCGATTCCGCCGGACGCCCCCGTTCCGCGTCGCGCGGTCGGTGGGAGAGCAGGTGACAGAGGTCGTGGCACACTGGCACGACGCAATGGCGCATGCCACGACCTCCGAGGAGACCCTCCGTGCCTAGATTCGTCATTGGCATCGGCTCGCAGCGGGCCGGATCGACGCTCTTGCACCGCATTCTCGACGATTGCACGCCGGTCATGATGCATCCGGTCAAGGAGCTGCACTACTTCGACACGAAGTTCAGGATCCGCGACCCGCGGGTGCTCAAGGAGTTCTCGTCGCGCCAGCTCGACCGCGAACTCGACGACTTCGTCACGGGCACGAAGCCGACGCAGTTCGGCGCGAAGAAGTCCGCATATCTCCGTGCGAATTGGATGCTCGCATCGCGCGACATCGACGACGTCGAGTACGCCGACCTGTTCCGGCCGTTCCAGCCCGATGCGGTACTCGGTGAGATCACGCCGGAGTACATGCTGCTCCGCGAGAGTCAGATCGAGTACATGGCCGAGGTGGTCGGAGCCGAGGCGAAGATCATCCTGATCCGTCGAGACCCCGTCGACCGCTTCGTCTCGGCGTTCAAACTGTTGAAGATGTACGGCGGCGGAACGATCGACTCGGAGCGCTTCTCGGATGAGCTCGTCGCCACCCTGTCGTCGATGCCGACGTGGGTCGATCAGCAGATCCAGCTCAACAACTATCCCGAGGCCGAGGCGCAGTTCCGGCGGCACTTCGGAAGCGTGCTCGTGCTCGACTACCGCGCCATGAGTGCCGATCCGGGCGGGCTCGCGCGCGACCTCGAGGCGTTCTTGGAGCTTCCCGTCAACGCCGATGCGGTGCGCGAGAAGCTCGCCGTGCGGGTCAACGCGATCGGCGAGACTGGCGAGGTCACTGACGAAGCGCTTGTGACGCTGAAGCAACGAATCGGAGTCGCATAGATGGATGCAGTGCCCGTTGGCGAGGGATTCATCACCCCGTGGTCCAATCGGCTGGTCGACGGCAAGCACGTGTGGGGCGGCGCGGCGTATCGCGCCGATGGCACGCTCGTGCGTGAGTCGCAGCGGCAGCCGGGCATTTTCCCGTCGCTCGCCGGCAACCCTGAAACCGTTAAGCCCAAGAACATTCAGAACCGACTGCACGGGCGATGGCTGTACGGGGGAATCTGGTTCGAGCACTTCGGGCACTTCATGCTCGAAACGCTCACGCGCCTGCCGATCCGAGACCTTCAGCTCGAGGGCATCGTCTTTCACGCCCACCGGCAGGGGGAAGTCCACGACTTCCACCGAGACCTGATGAGGCGCCTCGGGATCACCGTCCCCGTCATCACCGTGAAGGCCGGCTTCCTCATTGAAGACCTCGTGTCGTCGGTGCAGCAGGTCGTGCTCGGCGAGTCGGCGTCGCCGCACGCCGCAAGCGTCTGGCAGGCCGTCGCCGACCCGCCTCGCAGACCTCGGCGGCGACTGTTCTATTCGCGGTCTGCATTGGAGACCGCCAAGCGCGACGCCTCCAACGACGCCATGCTCGACGAGGAGATGGCGGCGCGCGGGTACGACGTCGTGCACCCCGAGGCGCTGTCGATGAACGACCAGCTCCACCTGCTCGCCGAGACCGACGTGTTGGTCGGGGCCTCGGGCAGCGCGCTGCACGGATCGGTCTTCATGCGGCCGCAGTCGAGGGTCGTCGAGATCGGCGATACACGCTCGCGCAACGAGCCCTGGTCGACGCAGCGCGTCATCGACGAGGCGGTTGGCCGCACGACGCAGTACGTCGACTATCACCACGTGGGCATGAAGCGCGACCGCGTGCGCGACATCGCCGCGACGATGGCGGAGTTCGACGCGCTCGACCTGTAGCGGCACGACCCTCTGACGAATCGCCGGCGCCACCGCGCCCGGTCTCGGCCGACGTCGGTCCTTCGGGGTCAGACGCGCCGGAGCTCCTCAACGCCGATGACGCCGCTGAACAGGTCCTCGTCGAGGTGTTGACCGGCTCGCACGACGCTCATCGAACCGGATGGCTCGAACACGACCGCGCCGACCTGGTCGAGATCCGAGACGCCGGCAAGACGCAACCGCGAGTACAGCTCCGGGTACGACACATGACAGCGATTCATGTGTTTCTCGATCACCCGAGCCCCGGCCATCAAGAGGACTGGTCTATTCACAAGGAGCTGGGCGCCGAGCGCCGATCGTCGAATAACCCCGGACAACGCCTGCAGCAAGACGAGCGTCACGATGGCGACAATGCCGCCGCCGAGTCGTGGAGACTCACCGAGCGCGGAGCGAGCGATGATGCCGCCGAACGCGATGACGGCTGCGAGATCGTAGCTCGACATCCCCGAGAGCATCCGTTGGCCGAGCACACGCACGAGTAGGACGAGCCCGACGTACATGCCAACCGTCGCGATCGCGACGGCGCCGGCCTCCAACCACGAGATTCCGAGCAGTTCAAGCATCGATGTTCCCTTCACGTTCGACAGGCCCGGCGGCCGGCCCGGTCGCACCGTGCGAATCGAGCAGGCGCGTTGCCCGAGAACGCCTCTCGGAGGTCGGATTACGTGCCCTCGCCGTGACGGCGGCGACACTGCAACGTGGAACCTCGGCGCTCGATCACGGCCGGCGAAGTCTCAAAAGCAGATTCTAGGGGTAGCTTCGAGACGCCGCTGCGCGGCTCCTCAGGCATCTGGGTGGTGGTGCTGGCTGCGAGGCTCCTCAGTCATCGGGATCTTGCCGACGCCGAGGGTCCGCGCCGCGCCCCGCCCCGCTACCCGGGGAAGGCGTACCGCGTCGACGAGGGGGCGTACTCGCGGATGCCGGGCGTGAACGACGGATGCGCGGGGGACTGCGCGAGCAGCGCATAGTCGTCCGCATAGAGGCTCCGCACCTTCGCGTCCAACTCCGCGCGCTCCTCGCGTGCGGGCTTCGCCCCGCCGACCATGCGCTTCGGCGCCGTCGCGTCGACCTTGTCGCCGAGCCCAAGCCGGTCGGCGACGAACGTCACGAGGTCGTCGACCTCGGCAACATCACAGATGTAGTCGTACCCCTGCAGATCGCCGACGTACGCGGCCTGGGGGAGCGTGTGGTGGAAGACATCGTTGAAGACGATGCAGTAGCGCGGCAGGTTGTCGACGAACTCCTCGAGCGTCGGCCGGAGCGACAGGCCGAAGAGCGTCTCCTGATCGGAGTCGTCGAGCCCGTATTCGTGCGCAAGACTCCCCTCGCCCAGGATGTTCTTCCCGTGATACGACGTCAATCGCGCTTCCGGGCGCCGCACGATGACGACCTTCGTCGCATCCGCGATCGTCGCCTCGTCGTGGATCGGCAGCTTGAAGAACGGGTTGTCGAACGAGGCGTGCGGGTTTCGGTCGGGCTTCGCGAGCACGTTCGTGAGGACGAACGACTTGAGTGACGTCGACGCATTCTTCGGGATCGGGGTGTAGAGCAGCCCGTCGGTGAGCTTCGTGTAGTAGGTCCTCGGCCGCCCCGCGAAATAGTGCACCCAGGCGGGTGCTGTCGCGTCGCGGTCGGCGAGCCAGCCGAGCACCTCCCGCGCCGCGGCGAGGTCGCGCCGCTCGAACAGCAGGTACATACCGAGCAGGCGCGCGATTGCGGAGCGCCGCGACCAGGCGCCCGCTCCATCGACCGCCTCCAGGAACGCCTCGTTCTCGCCGCTCTTCAGGAGCGCGGCGAGATAGTCGACGCGAGCGGGGTAGTCATCCGGATGCTCCGCGCAGTGGCGCCCGAGCGTTGCGATGTACTCCTCGACCGTTCCGGTCTTCAGGAACCCGCGCTTCGACGGGCGAGCCGGCGACACGGTCACAGGTTCACACCTCGTGCGGCAACTGCACGACCATGCCGGCGGCGACCGTCTTGTTGGTCGCCTCGTCGACCAGGATGAACGAGCCGGTCTCTCGGTTGTTCTGGTACGTGTCGACGAAGATCGGCTGGGTCGTGCGCAGCTGCACGCGGCCGATCTGGTTGAGGCTCAGCTTGGTCGCCTCGAGGTTGCGGTGCAGCGTGTTGACGTCGACCTCGTAGGCGAGATCCTTGACGACTGCGCGCGCCCAGCGCGTCGTGTGCTTGATCGCGTATTTCTTGCCCTGCGTGAGCGGGGCGGACTCGTCCATCCAACACACCAGCGCCGAGACGTTCTGCGTCGGTGTCGCCGTGTTCTGCGGGCGGCAGATCATGTCGCCGCGCGAGATGTCGATCTCGTCGGCGAGGCGAACCGTCACTGCCATGGGCGGGAACGCCTGCTCGACCGGCCCGTCGGCCGTGTCGATCGCCGTGATCGAG
The DNA here is from genome assembly GCA_052086425.1 of Pseudoclavibacter sp. GTDB lineage: Bacteria > Actinomycetota > Actinomycetes > Actinomycetales > Microbacteriaceae > Pseudoclavibacter. The sequence goes on from JBQDJW010000063.1 coordinate 6,809, forward strand.
GTCGTGAGGCCCGAGGGCAGCACCAAGACGTCGTCGCCGGGCTTGAGGATGCCGGAGGAGACCGTGCCGGCATAGCCGCGGTAGTCGCGCGCGTCGTTCTGTTGCGGGCGCACGACGTACTGCACGGGGAACCGCACGTCGACGAGATTGCGGTCGGATGCGACGTGGATCGTCTCGAGGTGGTGCAGCAGGGTGGAGCCCTGGTACCAGGAGAGGTTCTCGCTGCGCTCGACCACGTTGTCACCGAGCAGGGCCGAGACGGGAATGAACGACATGTCCTTGATACGCAGCTTCGCCGCGAAGTCGGTGAACTCGGCCCGGATCGTCTCGAAGACGTCCTCCGAGTAGTCGACGAGGTCCATCTTGTTCACGCAGACGACGATGTGCGGCACCCCGAGCAGCGACGCCAGGAACGCGTGGCGGCGTGACTGCTCGAGCACGCCCTTGCGGGCGTCGATCAGGATGAGCGCGACATCGGCCGTCGAGGCGCCCGTGACCATGTTGCGGGTGTACTGGATGTGCCCAGGGGTGTCGGCGATGATGAACTTGCGCCGCGGCGACGTGAAGTACCGGTAGGCGACGTCGATCGTGATGCCCTGCTCGCGCTCCGAGCGCAGCCCGTCGGTAAGCAGGGACAGGTCGGTGTAATCGTTGCCTCGCTCGACCGACGTCTTCTCGACCGACTCGAGTTGATCCTGGAAGATCGACTTCGAGTCGAACAGCAGGCGGCCGATGAGCGTCGACTTGCCGTCGTCGACCGATCCAGCCGTCGCGAAGCGCAGCATGTCGAGCTCGCGCACGTGCGCTTCCGGCGCCGATGTCGTGTCGGTGCTGCCCATCAGAAGTACCCTTCCTTCTTGCGGTCTTCCATGGCAGCCTCGCTGACCTTGTCATCGCCCCGGGTGGCGCCGCGCTCGGTGAGCCGAACTGCCGCGACCTCGTCGACGATCTCCTGCAGCGTGCTCGCGGGCGACTCGACGGCCGCCGTGAGGTTGGCATCGCCGACCGTGCGGTATCGCACCGACTTCACGACGGAGGTCTCGTCGTCGCGCTTTGGCGTGAACTCGTTGACGGCGAACAGCATGCCCCCGCGCGCCACGACCTCGCGCTCCTGCGCCACGTAGAGCTCGGGGATGTCGATCTGCTCGGCCGCGATGTACTGCCAGATATCGAGCTCGGTCCAGTTCGACAGCGGGAACACGCGGATCGACTCGCCCTGATGCACTCGGCCGTTGTAGAGGCTCCAAATCTCGGGGCGCTGGTTCTTCGGGTCCCACTGGCCGAAGTCGTCGCGGAACGAGAACACGCGCTCTTTCGCGCGCGCCTTCTCCTCATCGCGACGGCCGCCGCCGAAGGCCGCGTCGAATCCGCCCTCCTCGAGGGCCTCGAGCAGGACCGGGGTCTGGATGCGGTTGCGGGAGCCGTTCGGCTCTTCCTGCACCAAACCGCGCTCGATCGCATCCGGAACACTCGCGACGACGAGGTTCAGCCCGAGCCGCTCGGCCCAGCGATCGCGGCAGGCGATCACCTCCGGGAAGTTCAGGCCCGTGTCGACGTGCATGATCGGGAACGGGACGCGCGCCGGCGCGAAGGCCTTCATCGCCAGATGCAGCATCGTGATGGAGTCTTTGCCGCCGCTGAAGAGCAGAACGGGGCGACGCATCTCTGCCACCACCTCGCGGATGATGTGGATGCTCTCCGACTCCAGGTACTTGAGCTGGCTCAGGATGCGAGAGCTCACCGGTCACCTTCCTTTTGCGTGTACTGGTCGACACCGACGCTCGCGAGCAGTTCGATCAGCCTGGCGGCGGTGTCGGGGTGGCAGACCGTGAGGTCGGGCAGCCATGGATCGTCGCGGTTGTACTCGAGGGGGCTGCCGTCGAGACGAGTGCAGTGCAGGCCGGCCGCCCGGGCGACGACCACTGGCGCGGCCGAATCCCACTCGTACTGTCCCCCGCCGTGCACGTAGGCGTCAACTTCTCCGTCAATCGCCGAAACAACCTTGACTCCGGCCGATCCCATGGGCACGAGAACGATGTCGCCGCGCGCGGCGAGTTCGGCGACGAAGGCCGGTGGCCGACTGCGGCTGGCAGCCATCCGCAGCGGCGCATCCGGGGCCGGGGGCGGCGGCGTCGGCGTGGGGAAGCCGGTCGAGTAAACGGAGC
>JBQDJW010000064.1:0-8970 GCA_052086425.1 Pseudoclavibacter sp.
CGACGCCGGATACGACCCGCACGTGGCCGAGGGCGAGCTCCACGACCTCGCTGCACTGCTCGATCGGCTCGCGATCGACGCTGCCGTGGTGTTCGATCAGCCCGCCGACGAGAGCCCGTCGGGGCCGCTTCGACGCACCCCGCTGTTCAGCGAGCGCTTCTCGCTCATCGTGGGCTCGGAGCATCCGCTCGCTCATGCCGGCCCGCAACCGCTCGACGCGTTTCGCGACACCCCCTGGATCCTCGGCACGAGCGACGCCGACCCCGGCGACGCCGCGTTCGTCGCCGCCGCCCGCGCGGCCGGCTTCGAACCGAGACTGGGGCCGAGCAGCGACGACTACCGCGTCGTCACCGCCTACGTCGCTGCCGGCCTGGGCGTCGCTCTCGTGCCCGAGCTTGCGCTGCCCGAGGGCGACGAGCGGCCATCGACCTTGGCTATCGTCGAGCTCGCCGACCTGAAGCTGACACGCGAGGTGTCGCTCCTGACCGCACCCACGCTCGAACCGTCGCTCGTCGACGTGATGGCAACCGCGCTGACCATCGATCCCCGGCCTATCGGAAGCCGGCTGCCAATCGCGCGGTGAGATAGCGTGTGGGTATGGCTCGTGGCGGCGCCGGGACGGCGAACGGCATCACCTTGCAGCAGCTGAGGTACTTCGTCGAGGTCGCCGCCGAGGGGTCGATCTCCGCGGCCGCCGACCTGCTCTACGTCTCGCAACCGACGATGTCCGCCGCGATGAAAGACCTCGAGGCCCGCGTCGGCCATGCCCTGTTCACCCGGTCGGTCCGCGGCGTGACACTCACCGAGGACGGCACCGAGTTCCTCGGATACGCGCGCCAGGTCGTCGAGCAAGCGGAGCTCCTCGAGCAGCGCTACCTCGGGCGTCCGCCGTCGCGCCGCCTCCTCGCCGTCTCCGCGCAGCACTACTCGTTCGTCGTCGACGCGTTCGTCCGAATGGTGAAGGCCTCGGATGCGGCGGAGTACGCATTCGCCCTCCGCGAGACGCGCACGTGGGACATCATCGAAGACGTCCGCACGCTCCGCAGCGAGCTCGGCGTCCTCTACCGCAACGAATTCAACCGGAACGTCATCGCCAAACTGCTGCGCGAATCCGGGCTCTCATTCACCCCGCTGTTCGTCGCCACGCCGCACATCTTCATCGCGCGATCCAACCCGATCGCCGGGCGCAACCGGGTTACCCTCGACGATCTCGAGCATCTGCCCCGGCTGACCTTCGACCAGGGAGCGAACAATTCGTTCTACTTCGCCGAGGAGATTCTCTCCACCCGGTCGTCGAAGCAGGACATCCGCGTGAGCGACCGCGCCACCATCTTCAATCTCATGATCGGCCTCGGCGGCTACACCATCTCAACCGGCATCATCTCGGACGATCTCGACCCGTCGATCGTCGCCGTGCCACTCGACGTCGATGAGCGCATCGAGATCGGCTGGATCGGACACAGCTCGATCCCGCTGACAGGTCAGGCGGAGCGCTTCGTCGCCGAGATGCGCGATGTCGTGTCGGAGTTCGGCGTCGAGTTGCTGACATAGGATTTGACTATCTTGAGTCGCCAAGAATCGTGATGGGGTGATATCACTCCACCGTGCCTACGCTGGCGTCCTCGCGCGGGGAATCCGCCCCGTTCCATCGTGAGGAATCGAGGCATCGGAACGACATGACGACCGACTTCACGTTCAGCATCAGCACCGGCCGCTTCCACGAGGAGTACTCGCCGTCGGCCGGCTCCCGCATCACCACGAACTTCGCGAACCTGGCCAGAGGCGAGGGACGTCGGCGGAACCTCCGCGACGTGCTGCGGATGATCGACGATCGCTGCAACGATCTCGCCGACGAAGACAACCCGAGCCGGAACCGCTACGCCGTTGAGCTCGACATCGTGTCGGTGCATGTGCACCTGGACCCCGACGGAGACGGCATGGGCGCCCCGCTGATCGAGATGCTCGACGTGACGATCGTCGACACGACGACCGGCGTGCGCCTCCCGGGGATCACCGGGAACAACTTCTCGTCGCACCTGCGGGACTACGACTTCAGCGTGCTGCTCCCCCGGCACAACGCCGACTCGTCGCAGTTCGGGATTCCCCGCGACTTCGGCGTCCTGCACGGCACGCTCTTCCGGCGCCTCATCGAGTCGGCCGCGTACCGCGAACGCTTCGCGCAACCACCGGTCATTTGCATCAGCGTCTCGACAAGTCAGTCGTACCGTCGGACCGGAGTGACGCATCCGGTGCTCGGGGTCGAGTACCGGCAGAGCGAGTACTCGATGACCGACCGATACTTCGGGAAGATGGGGATGCAGGTTCGGTATTTCATGCCGCGCGGTGCCGCGGCTCCCCTCGCGTTCTACTTCACGGGCGATCTCCTCGGCGACTACGCCGACCTCGCCCTCATCGGCACGATCAGCACGATGGAGACGTTCCAGAAGATCTACCGCCCCGAGATCTACAACGCGGATGCGGCGGCGGGCGACGTGTATCGGCCCAGTCTCGAGAATTCCGACTTCTCGAACACGGGCATCGCGTACGACCGGGAGGAGCGCACGCAGCTCGGGCTGAAGCAGGGGCGCTTCGCCGAGGAGCGCTTCATCAGACCGAACCGCGCCCGACTCGACCGGCTTGCGGCGGGGCACGCTCCGCGACCGGTCGCCGAGGCGGAGGTCGCGCGATGAACGCGCTGCTGCCCACCTCCATCGTCGGCAGTCTGCCGAAGCCCGCGTGGCTCGCGGAGCCGGAGACGCTCTGGTCGCCCTGGCAACTGCCGGCCGAGATCCTGGCCGAGGGCAAGCTTGACGCCCTGCGGCTGGCCGCCGACGAGCAGCTCCGCGCGGGCATCGATATCGTCAGCGATGGCGAGCAGACCCGCCAGCACTTCGTGACCACCTTCATCGAGCACCTCACGGGGGTCGATTTCGAGCGGCGCGAGACGGTCCGGATCCGCGACCGCTACGACGCGAGCGTGCCGACGGTCGTCGGCGCAGTTGGCCGCGAGCGGACGGTCTTCGTCGAAGACGCCAAGGCCCTCCGGGCCCAGACCGATCACCCCATCAAGTGGGCGCTCCCCGGGCCGATGACGATGATCGACACGCTCGCCGACCGGCACTATGGAAGCCGCGAGAAACTCGCCTGGGAGTTCGCGCGCATCCTGAATCAGGAGGCGCGCGAACTGGAGGCGGCCGGCGTCGACGTCATCCAGTTCGACGAGCCCGCGTTCAACGTCTTCTTCGACAACGTGAGGGAGTGGGGCGTCGCGGCGCTCGAGCGCGCTGCGGAGGGGCTGCGCAGCGAGACCGTCGTGCACATCTGCTACGGCTACGGCATCAAGGCCAACACCGATTGGAAGGCAACGCTCGGATCGGAGTGGCGCCAATACGAGGAGTCGTTCCCGCTGCTGCGGCAATCGACGATCGACACCGTCTCGCTTGAGTGCCACCGCTCCAGGGTCCCGGTCGAGCTCATCGAGCTGCTGCGTGGCAAGAAGGTGATGGTCGGCGCCATCAACGTCGCGAGCGACGCGATCGAGACGCCGGATGAGGTGGCCGCCACGCTCCGGCGCGTGCTGCCGTTCGTCGACGCAGACAAGCTCGTTCCGAGCACGAACTGCGGCATGGCGCCCCTCGCCCGGCACGTGGCACGCGACAAGATGCGCGCGCTCGCGGCCGGGGCGGGGATTGTCCGAGCGGAGCTGGCGGGCGAGCCTCAGCCGGTCACGGGGTCCGGTCGCTGATCGTCTCGTCGAACAGGGCATCGTGCACGAGGATGCGTGCGGCGGCGCTGCGCTTGTTGCCGTCAGACAGCGGGTGGTCCTTGACGACGAGGTAGAGCAGGTTCGCCGCCTTCTCCTCGACCGTCGGGTACAGATCCTGCCCACCGAAGCCCTGGTAGATCGTGCCGAGGATGCCTGCGAGCGCGTCGCCGCGCTCTCTTCCCACAAGGGCGTCATCGGGGAACTCCGACCCAACGCGCGCTGTGACCGCGCGCGCCTCGTCAATGGTGAGCATCCATTCAGGATCCGCGACGGGAGCAACGTCGATACGCCCCTCGTCGTAGTCACGCAGCAGCGTCAATCCCGGCACGTAGCCGGCGATCACATCAGCGACACCGGCGATCATGTCATCGGTCGAGCGCGCCAGGATCTGCACGATCGACCCGAGTTGCTCGAGCCGCTGCTCGTTGATCGCATACCCCTGGACAAGGTAGTCCCGCAGGCGCTCCGTCGCCCAGATACGGAACTGCGTGGCGACCATGCTCTTGACTCGGTATCCGACCGAGATGATGGCATCGAGGTTGTAGTGCGCAACCTTCCGGCGGACGGCGCGAGCACCTTCCTGGCGAACCAGTAAGAAATCCTTACAGGTTGCCACGCGATCGAGTTCCGCCTCGTTGTACACGTTGCCCAGGTGCATCGTGATGTTCTCGCGAGTCGTATGGAACAGCTCCGCGATCTGCTGCTGACCCAGCCAGACGGTCTCCGAATCAAGGCGCACTTCCAGCGCGGGCGCCCCGTCGTCGCGCTGATAGAGGAATATCTCTCCGGCAGGTTCACTCGTCATGACGTCTGACCCTCCTCGTTCGCCTCAAACGTTTCGATCGCCGTGCGAAGGCTCGGGAGCAACGCCACTGCGTGCGGACTCTGCCTGCTTGCGCCCTGCGGCGCGTCAATATTCCCGGTCGCTGAACTCCGCGACCCTCGGCATCAACGGAATCACACTATTGGGCCAGCTCGAAGGGCTAGCTCGAAGGTTTGAACCTCTCAGACAGGTGCGCTCACAGGACTGTTCAGCAGCGACACTCCGGATACGACAAAACCCCCGCGTGATCGGGGGTTTTTCCTTGCTGGGGTACCTGGACTCGAACCAAGAACGACAGTACCAGAAACTGCTGTGTTGCCAATTACACCATACCCCAAGAAGCGCTGAGCGCCTGGGATAGCGTAGTCGACGGCGGTCGGCCGGGCAAATCGTGGCGCGCCAGCCCGCCGACCGCCCTCATCGCAGGAGGGCGAACTCCTCCACGCGCTTGGTGGGGCCGAGCACCAGCACTGTGTCGCCCTCGTGCAGCACCGTGTCGTGGTCGGCGTACGTCCAGTCGTTGCCTGCGCACTTGTAGGCCGCGATCGTGACGCCGTGCCGCTTGCGCAGGTCGGTCTCGCCGAGCGCGAGCCCGTGCAGCTCCTCGGGCACGGCCGCCTTCACGAGCGCGTAGCCGTGGTCGATCTCGAGGTAGTCCTTCGCCGCTCCGCGCACGAGGTGGGCAACGCGCCGCCCCATGTCGGTCTCGGGGTAGACGATGTGATGCACCCCGAGCTGCTCGAGGATGCGCCCGTGCTGGTCATCGACGGCCTTCGCCCAGACAACGGGGCCGTTCATTTGAAGGAGCAGCGAGGCGCACAGTATCGACACCTTGATGTCACCGGTCACCGCGATCACGACGCGGTCAAACTCGTGCACGGCGAGCTGCCGCAGCACCTCTTCCTTGGTCGCGTCGGCCCGCACCACCTGCGTGAGCTCGCCGTTGAGGTCTTGCACCACGTCCTCGCGGGCGTCGATACCGAGCACCTCCGTGCCCGCGCTCATCAGCTCGAGCGCGACGGCGCGCCCGAACCGGCCGAGCCCGATCACGACGACCGAGTCGGTTTCCGCGATCCTTTTCGCATTCTCGCCGAACGAGAGGAACGAACCCATGTTGCGCATCCTTTGCTGTGTTTTCTCGCCCGCCGCTCGCCGTTAGCCGACGACGGGGCGTTCCTTCGGAAGCTCGTAGGCGATGCGCCGTTCGCGCAGCGCGAGGGCGGAGCCGAGCGTGAGCGGGCCGATTCGCCCGAAGAACATGAGCGCTGCCAGAAGCAGTTGCCCGGCCGGTGGAATGTCGGCCGTGATTCCCGTCGACAACCCGACCGTCGCGAAGGCCGAGACCGACTCGAAGAGCACCTGGTCGAGGTCGAAGTCGGTCATCGACAGGAGCACGAGCGTCGTCGCGCCGACGGCCGCGACCGCCAGCAGCGCGACGCTAATCGCCTCGCGATGCACTGAGCGCGACAGGCGCTTGCCGAACACGTTGACGGCCGCGCCGCCCCGCAGCTCGGTCCACACGATGAACAGCAGCACGGCGAAGGTCGTGATCTTGATGCCGCCGGCGGTTCCGGCCGGCCCGCCGCCGATGAACATCATGATGTCGGTGAACAGCAGCGTCTGGTCGTTCATCGCCCCGATGTCGACCGAGTTGAATCCAGCCGTTCGCATCTGCACGGCCGAGAACACGCCGGCGAGGATGCGCGAGCCCGGATCGAGACCGCCGAGCGTTTCGGGGTTGTTCCATTCGGCGACGAGGACGACCGCGATGCCGAGCACGAGCAGCGCGATCGTGCCAGGCAGCACGATGCGCGTGTTCATCGACCACCGAAGCGGCGTGCGCCACTCGCGGGCGAGCTCGCGCAGCACCGGGAATCCGATGCCGCCGAGGACGATCGCGGCGCACATCGGCAGCGCGATCCACGGGTCGCTCACGAAGCCCATCATGCTGTCGGTGTACAGCGCGAACCCCGCATTGTTGAAGGCCGAGACGGCGTGGAAGATCCCGTGCCAGATCGCATCGGCCGCGTTGTAGCCGTACGCGGCCGCGAACCTGATGATGAAGAACAACGCCACGATCGCCTCGATCACGATCGAGGTCACGAAGATGCTGCGGGCGAGCCGCCTGACGTCGCCCATGCCGATCGACTTGGCCTCGGCCGCCGCGCTGAGGCGAGCCCTCACCGAGATGCGGCGGGCGAGAGCGACGCCGACGAGCGCGGCGAACATCATGATGCCAAGGCCGCCGAGCTGAATGAGCACCGCGATCACGGTGATGCCGAACGGGCTCCAGAACACGGCGGTGTCGACCACGACGAGCCCGGTCACGCAGAGCGCCGACGCCGCCGTGAAGATCGCCTCGACGGGAGTCGCCGGCGTCTCCGTCGCCGAGATCGGCAGCATGAGAAGGGCCGAGCCCGCCAGCAGCACGATGCCGAATCCGGTCACGATGGATTGCGCGGGGGCGAGACCGCGACGCATGAGCCGCTGCGCCCACCTGTGTCGTGCCCGAGCGGGCACCGGTGTTGTCACGAGGGGCGAGTGTACGCCTGTGCCCTCCCCGCGCAAGGGGGTGGTATCGCGGTGAAACCGGATGCGGACCGTTCGCGTTGGCAGCGGGGATACCCGCAAGCGACACGGGCCGCGTCAGGTCTTCGGGGAGCGTCGGCCTCAGCGCCGAGGGCAACTGCCACTGCCGAACACAGAAACGAACAGGTGTGCGCATCTCGAACACCTCTGGCTCGCTGACGGTGGGTCGCCCTACCGTTGTGACGTGCGCCGAATGGCCCCGGCGCATCGCCCGCGCCGCGCATTCGCACGGCACCTCGGGCGTCGCAACGAATCCGTTGTACGCAGGGTCACGCAAAGGAGTCACCCATGCCTGAGGCATTCCTCGTCGGTGGAGCCCGTACCGCTGTCGGCCGCTACGGCGGCGCACTCGCGTCAGTCCGCCCCGACGACCTCGCCGCGATCGTCGTGAAGGCCGCCGTCGAGCGCGCCGGCCTCTCGCCAGACCAGGTCGACGAAGTCATCCTCGGCAACGCCAACGGCGCAGGCGAGGAGAACCGCAACGTCGCCCGCATGTCGTGGTTGCTCGCAGGATTCCCCGATTCGGTGCCTGGCATCACGGTCAATCGCCTCTGCGCATCCGGCATGTCGGCCATCACGATCGCCTCGCAGATCATTCGCGCCGGTGACGCCGACGTGATCGTCGCGGGCGGCGTCGAGTCGATGACCCGCGCGCCCTGGGTGATGGAGAAGCCCGGCGCTGCGTGGGCCAAGCCCGGCGCAGCGTTCGACACGTCGATCGGCTGGCGCTTCCCCAACCCCGACTTCGTGTCGGGCGAGTACTCGCGCGACGGCAAGACCACCTACTCGATGCCCGAGACAGCCGAGGAGGTCGCCGAGCGCTTCAACATCAGCCGCGATGACGCCGACGCCTTCGCCGCGAGGTCGCAGACCAACGCGATCGCCGCGATCGCGGCCGGCAAGTTCACCGACGAGATCGTGCCGGTCGAGGTCAAGGGCCGCAAGGGCGCCGTGAGCGTCGTCGACACCGACGAGGGCCCTCGCGAATCGAACGTGGAGACCCTCGCGAAGCTGCGCGGCGTCGTCAAGCAGGGCGGGGTCGTCACGGCCGGCAACTCGTCGTCGCTCAACGACGGCGCATCCGCCATCGTCGTCGCGTCCGAGCGGTTCATCGAGCAGCACGGCCTCACGCCGCGGGCACGCGTCGTCGCCGGCGGCGCGGCAGGTGTCGCGCCCGAGATCATGGGCATCGGGCCCGTTCCGGCCACACGAAAGGTGCTCGAGCGTGCCGGCTGGGGCGTCGGCGACATCGGCGCCGTCGAGCTCAACGAGGCCTTCGCCTCGCAGTCGCTCGCATGCGTCCGCGAGCTCGGCCTCGACCCCGAGATCGTCAACAACGACGGCGGCGCCATCGCCCTCGGCCACCCGCTCGGCTCGTCGGGCTCGCGAATCACGCTCACGCTGCTCGGCCGCATGGAGCGCGAGGGCGTGCAGCGCGGCCTCGCGACCATGTGCGTCGGCGTCGGGCAGGGCGCGTCGCTGCTCGTCGAGCGCGTCTGATCGGCGAATCGAACAAGGTAGGGATGCACAACGTGGTCGACCTCGACACCTCCGGTTTCGAACGCCTCACGGTCGAGGTTCGCGACGATCGCGTCGTCGCGAGCCTCGACCACCCGGCGACGCGAAACGCCATCGACCAGACGATGGTCGATGAGTTCCACGCGATCTGCGCGTTCCTCGAGCGCTCGCCGCGCATCCTGATCGTGCGCGGCGAGGGCGGCATCTTCGCCTCCGGCGCCGACATCGCGCAGTTGCGCGAGCGGCGCCGCGACGACGCCCTCGCCGGCATCAA
>JBQDJW010000065.1:0-8917 GCA_052086425.1 Pseudoclavibacter sp.
TCGGTTCTCTCTGGCATTCCTTGCCTGCCTATCGAACGGCAGAGATCGATCGATTCATCGCACGCGCCGTGCCGCTGGTGAACGCGGGGCAGTTGCAGGTGGCGAACTTGACGGCCACGTACCTGCGGGACCAGCTCGGTACGTTCGTGCCGGTCGATCGTGACCTGGTGACGGGCGGGCGGGGCGCGGCGGCGGCGGACGTCTACCGGCGCCCAGCGACGGCCGCCTACACGGCGCTGTCAAAAGGTGAGTCAATATCGGCGGCAATCGCCGCGGGCAGTAAGCGGCTGGCGTCTCTCGCATCGATGGATATGCAGATGGCGAAGGTGCGGCAGGCGCAACGCTCACTCGAGGGCGGCGGCGCTGGCGGGTTCCGACGCACGCTGACCGGCAACGAGAACTGCGCCATGTGTCTTATCGCGTCGACTCAGCGGTACAACGTGGGCGAGCTCCTGCCGATTCATCCCGGCTGTGATTGCGGCGTGGCGCCTCTGCCAAGAGGTACGGACCTCTCGCAGCAGGTCATCGATGAGTCACTTCTGGAAGAAGTCCATGCCGCCGTCGAGGATCGCACGGGCGTATCTGACCGCGGGGGCCGCGACCCCGACTATCGGCATCTCGTATCAGTGCGCGAGCACGGCGAGTACGGGCCGACGCTGACGTTCACCGATCAGCACTTCACATCTCAGGCGGACATTTCCGCCATCTGATCTACCCACACACGTGGGTGCGAGCCTCACCGAACGGTGGGGCTTTTTCTAAACCCGAAACGGGGAAGGTACTGATGCCTACCAACGAAGAAGAACTCGAGGCCGAGCGTCCTGCTGAGGATGCAGAGGAGTCGCAGTGGAAGGCGTTCGCGCGCAAGTGGGAGCAGCGCGCGAAGGCGAAGCCGTCCGACGATGAGCTGGCAGAGCTCAAGAAGCGGGCCGAGCGGGCCGACGAGCTGGAAACTGCGGGGCAGACGGACATCGAACGTCTGACACAGAGGGCTGAGGCTGCGGAGCGTGAGCGGGATGGGCTCCGCACGCAGCTGAACGAGCGTGACGCAAGCGATGAGCGTTCCAAGCTCGTGTCCGAGATCGCAGAGGCCAAGGGCATCCCTGATGCCTCTCTGCTGGTCGGGGACACGCGTGAAGACATCGAAGCGTATGCGGACAAGCTCGCCGCGCTTCTTCCTGAAAAGCCGAAGGTCGCAACGGATGGATCCGGTGGCGATCGCGGCGAGGACATCGAAGGCGGAGATGCATCCGCAAAGGAGATCGCGGACACCATCCGCATCTGACCGTTTCTAACACGTAAGGAGTGCTGTCATGGCACACATCTTTGAGAAGGCGGAGAAGCTGTCGGGCATTGCCCTGGCTCTCCTTCAGCGACAGATCGTCCTTCCGTCCCTGTTTTCGAACCGGTACGGAATCCAGGACTTCAAGGGCGCGAAGGGTGACGTTGTGAACGTCAAGCGCCCTGCGATCCTCGTTGCACAGGACGCGGGCTTCCGCGACCGCAACCCGATCGTCTACCAGGACCTGGTGCAGTCCCGCATCCAGGTCAAGCTCGGCCGCTACCCGATTGTTCCGGTACAGCTCTCCGATGAAGAGCTCACGCTCGACATCGAGAACTTCGCGCAGGACGTGACCGCACCCCAGGTGCGTGCGCTCGTCGAGGACTTCGAGAACACGGTCGCGGGTGCCCTCTCGGGTGCGACCTACGTTCACGAGATCACCTACGAGGACGGCATCGACGACCCCCGCAAGGTAGCGATCGATGCTCGCCGCATGCTGAACGACTCGAACGTCCCGGCTTCGGGTCGGTACTGGATCGTCGGCTCTGAGGTGTCGGCTGCGATCGCGAAGTTCGACAACCTGCTCGACGTCAACACGGCCGGCCTCCCCGAGGCGGTGCGTGAGGGTGTCGTGGGTCGTCTCGCGGGCTTCACGATCGTGGAGTCGAACGCGCTCGACGGTGACGAGTCTTACTTCGTGCACAACTCGGCGCTGGCTCTCGCGTTCGTCGCGCCGGCCGCGCCGCGTGGTGCCACGTCGTCTGCTGTGGCGATCGAGGGCGGGCTGTCTGTCCGCCAGCTTTTCGACTACGACTCGGACACGCTGCACGACCGTTCCATCCTCGGTGTGTTCACGGGTGGAACCGTCGTCGAGGACCCGCAGATCGGCGCTGACGGCAAGGTCATCATCACGCTCGGCGAGGTGCAGATGGAGTTCGTGCGTGCCGTCAAGGTGACGTTCGCCGAGGCCGTCGAGCCTGACCCCGAGGTCTGATCGGAAGGAGTGAGGGCATGACTGATCTTGCAACCATGGCTGACGTGGAAGAGTTCATCGGGCGTGCCCTCACTCCCGAAGAGGAGGTTCGACTCGGGGCGATCCTCACGAAGCTGTCTGAGCTATTCCGCATGGAATCCGGGCAGCAGTTCACGCCTGGCGCGTCTGAGGTTCGGCTGAAGTCGAACAACGGACGTGTGTATCTCCCGCAGCGGCCCGTCGTGTCCGTCGACTCCGTTCTGACGGACGACGGGCGGGCGGTGCCGTTCGAACTTCACGGGCAATGGCTGTGGATCTCGCGCGGCGGGTTCGTGGTCGTCTCCTACACGCATGGGTCTGCAACGGTCCCTGACTTGGTGCGGACGACTATCGCGGACGCGGCACGGCAGATTCTCGGCGTGAGCGCTGATGCTGTCGCGGGCGTATCTCAGGGCGGCATTACGGCTGGCCCATATTCCGAACAGAAGACATACGCGACGTGGGCACAGGGCGGCTCGGCTCGGCTTTCGCCTGAGGATCGCGGGATTGCCCGCTCGTTCCGCGTGCGGGTTCCTGCGTCGTGGTCTGCACGTCCGGGCGCGTGGCCGGGAGATGGTCACCGTGATTGGTGAATCGGTCGTCGTCTATCGCGACGTGCAGACGGGCGAGGATGCGCATGGTGAGCCGATCGTGGAGACGGTGTCGGAGGACGTGGACAACGTTCTGGTGGCTCCTGGCCCGCGGGCGGATATCCCGGGTGCGTTTCGTCCCGATGGGGTGACAGTCGTCTGGAATCTGCATTTCCCGAAGCCGTACGCGGCTGATCTGAGGGGTGCGCGGATCTCGGTTCGTGGGCAGGATTCGCTCGATGTGATCGGTTCGCCGGCACCGTTCACGTTGGAGAACACGCCAACAAAATGGTGGATGCCGGTTGAGGTGTCTCGCGCTGACGGTTAGGAGCGGTCATGGCTAACGTTCGAGTTCGTCTTCGCCTCAAGGGCATCAACCAACTCATGGCGTCACAGAAGGTTCAGGACCGCCTCGACGAGATCGGTGACGAGATGGCGAACGACGCAGGCGACGGGTTCGAGTATGCGCCTTCTCCTCACAAGTGGACGGCGCGAGGGTTCGTGCAGACGTCCACGGGTGGGGGAGCGCGCAGGCAGGCTGATGAGGCTGTGCTTGAGCGCGTGGCGGGGACGAAGCGATCATGAGGTTCCCTGACGTTGATTCGATGGTGCGGGCGTTTCTCCTGCCGCGTGTGACTGTGCCGGTGCATGTGAGTGTCCCGAAGGATCGCCCCGACTCGTTCATTCGCGCATGGCGCAACGGCGGGGCGGCGTCGAACCGGGTGCTGGATAACGCGGCGGTGACGGTCGAAGCGTGGGCGAAGTCGTCTGTGACGGCGTCTGAGCTCGCTGAGGACGTGCGCGGCATGTTCCATCACGAGTACACAGCGATGCCGCTCGTGAGGGGCGTCGAGGAGATCTCCGGCCCTTATTCGACCCCTGACCCCGAGTCGGGGTCTGCGCGTTACCGGTTCTCGGTGCGCTTGCGGGTGCGCGCCGCCCGCTGATCTGAAACTAACTGACCCCTACCGCCCGGTGGGGGTTTTTCGCGTGCCCGGTTGTCGGGCCTCTCGAGTGGAGTACTCATGGTGAATTCCGCACTGGCCCGTATCTTCGGGTCGGATAACGACAAGATTTGGCTTGCTGATATCAGCACGGCCCTCCCGACTGACCTGGCGACCCCACCCGGCAGTGGGTTCGAGGACATCGGCTGGCTGAACACGGATACGGGTGTGACAGAGACGGCCCTTGGTTCCCTCGCGGAGATCCGGGGCCACCAGGGCGCGGGCATCGTCCGCACCCGCATGGAGACGCCGGGAACACAGTTCCAGTTCGTTGCGCTCGAGCAGAAGCAGATGACGGACGAACTGCGGTACGACGTGAAGACGTCGACCACGGCTGCTGGCGTGAAGACGTCGACCCGTGGCTCTGGCCAGAAGGTGAAGCCGCGTGCTGCGGTGATCGACCTTCTCGACATCGATGACGACAGCGTGCAGATGCGTATCTGCATCCCGCGACTCGAGATCATCCCGAACGGTGACCGCACGTTCATCAACAGCGACATTGCCGGCTACCCGATGCTCGGCACCGTCATCGGTGACTACACGGTCATCGAGACGGACATTGAGAATGCGGGGGCGTGACCGTGACTGATGCGAAGAAGCCGGCTCCGAAGAAGCCGCAGGATCGGAAGCCGAAGAAGTCGGAGACGGCGACTGTTGACGGCATCACTGTTTCGGTGACGGCTGAGTCGCTGGATGATTTCGAGCTGCTGGATGACTTCTCCCAGATGCAGAACGGGAACAGTGCGCGGGTGACGTCGGCATTCAAGCGAATGTTTGGTGATGACGCCCCGCGCATCCTGGATGAGCTGCGCGAGGAGTCGGGCCGGGTGCGGTTGACGACGGCCTCCAAGTTCATGATGTCGGTCATGAAGGAGCTTGCCCCAAACTCCTGACGCTCGCGCTCGCCCTCGTTTATCACGGGGGCGCGTTGCGGGCGTCACTGATGAAGGAGTACGGGCTATCGCTTGACGCCCTTCGGGGGATCCCGGCGCGCGAGGCTGCGGACCTTGTGTCGTGGATCCCCTCGGGGGCGGCGTTGTGGCGGGCCATCGGAGGTCCTGCTGCGTGGTCGGACGAGACGCGCGCGCTTATGGATGTCGAGTTCCAGATCCGGGTCCTCGATTGGCGCATGCGGGGTGGTAAGGGCAAGCGTCCGAAGCCGATCCCAACACCCGGGTATGCGCACGAGAAGCGTCGTGCGGACGCGAAGCAGGCACGCAAGGCCGAGAGGTTCTTGCGCGGCCAGGACTGATCAGGGGGCGTAATGGCTGAGCAGATCGAGATTGCAAACGCCTATGTTGCCCTGACGACGAAGCTTCCGAACGTCAAGAAGGATATTGAGCAGGCTATCGGCGGCGCAGACGTCGAGAAGCAAGGCCGCTCTATGGGCGACAAGCTCATGGGCGGCATGAAGGTTACGGCTCTCGCGGGTGCTGCGGTTGTTGGTGCGGGAATTGTTGCCGGTCTGGGTGTGGCTCTCACGAAGGGCTTCGGACGGCTCACCGGCATCGAGAACGCTACGGCGAAGATGTCGGGCCTGGGTTTCTCTGCGAAGGAAACTCAGGGCCTGATGGACAACGCCCTCGAGTCGGTGAAGGGCACGGCGTTCGGGCTCGAGTCGGCTGCTGGTGTCGCGGCTCAGATGGCTGCGGCGGGCATCGGCCCGGGCGAAGAGATGGCCGGGATCCTCTCGACGGTTGCCGGTAACGCTGCGGCAGCCGGCGGAACGATGGAAGAGATGGGGTCCATCTTCTCCAAGGCCGCCACGCAGGCCAACGGTGTGCAGAACGATGTGATCTCACAGCTCGCGGACCGCGGTATCCCCATCTACCAGGCGCTCGGTGAGCAGTTGGGTGTCACGGCGGGCGATGTTTTCAAGCTCGCCTCTGACGGCAAGATTGGATTCAGTGATTTCGCGGCGGCCGCTGAGGCTGCGTCGGGTGATGTTGCTGCGGCGATGGGTGAGACGACCACGGGGTCGTGGAATAACTTCCTCGCGTCCCTTGGTCGAGGTGGGGCTGGGCTGTTGGGCGGCGTGTTCGGTGAGCTTGCCCCGACGATCCAGGCGATCACCGAGGCAATGGGCCCGATGGAGGATGTTGCTGCCGAGGTCGGTGAGGCGATCGGTGGATTCCTTGCGCCCGCATTCGAGGCGTTCCGGGATCTGCTCGATTCGGGATTCGATTTCAGCATGTTCGGCGAACTGCTGTCGTACTTCTCGCCGTTGTCGCTGGTGTTCCAGGCGCTTGAGCCGGTGCTGCCGCTAATCGCGGACATGCTCAGTGATGTGTTCAGTATCTTCGGTGAGGCGCTGGGATCGATCCTCCCGGTTCTGATCCCGGTGCTGTCTGAGATCGTCGGGGTCTTCGCCATGTTTTTGGCTGAGATCCTGCCGCCGATCTTGCCGCTGATCGTTCAACTCGCGGAGCTCATCGGTGATGTACTCCTCGCGGTCACGCCATTGCTCGAGCCACTGGGTGAGCTCGTCGCGGCGATCTTCCCGGTTCTGGCGGCCGTAATTTCGGCTCTGATGCCGATCATCGAGGGCGTCGTAGATGCGTTCGGAACGCTCCTTATGCCGATCGTGGAGACACTCGTCGATGTCCTGGGCGGACTGATTACATTCCTCACAGGTGTCTTCACCGGCAACTGGGAGATGGCATGGCAGGGCGTCGTCGACATCTTCGAGGGCCTGTGGAACGGGCTTGTCGGGATAGCCGAGGGCGTCGTCAACGCGATCATCGACATCATCAACGGCCTCACTGGCGGGTTGAACGAGTTCGGCAACTTCCTGTCCGATGTGACGGGCGGCGCGATCGACTTCGAGATCGGCCAGATCGGACACGTGGACTTCTCGGGCGCCAAGGGCGACTGGGCGGGGAGCACGCCCAACACGACCGCGCCATCGTCGTCTGCCTTCCCGGTTGAGGGCGGTTCGGCGCTGCGAGGTGCGGCAGGTGGCGGGGATGCCCCGTCGATCATTGTGAATCCGGCGCCCGGCATGGATGAGGAAGTCATTGGGCAGGCCGCTGGGGCCCGCCTGGGGCGCGAACTTGCGATTGTGGGGTGAACATGCGGATCACTATTGGTGGGGTCGTGTTTGATGAGTTGCCGAGTGACTACGACAGCGAGTTCGTCGTGGAGCCGAATGGCCTTTCGGGTTGGTTCGGGGCGTCGGGTATTCGTCGCGAGGAGACGCAGCGGCCCGCGGCGCACGGCTCGTTCGATTCTCGAGGGTATCGGGGCGCGAAGGTGCCGTTCGTTCGCGGGTCGATCCTCGCTTCGTCTGACGCTACTTTCCAGGCCATGCGGCAGCAGCTCGAGGGGCTGCTTGCGGATGGGTCCATGGCGCGCATGTCTGTGCAGGACAACCAGGGGCACGTGACGTGGCAAGATGTGCGTCTCGCTCAGCCTGCAGTCGTGACGCCTCACCCGAATGATCCGTCTGGGGAGTATCAGATTGGTTTCTGGGCGCCTCGGGCTGAGCTTTACGGTGAGGAACGCGTCAAGTCGGGCAGCTCGGCTGACCTGTTCCACCGCGGGACCATCCCAGCACCTTTGCGGGTGCGCATCGGTTCTGGCGCGTCGTCGTACACGATCACGTCGCCGCTGGGGACGTTTGAAGTGTCCGGGGCGACATCGGGCGGGGCGCATGTCGTTGATCTCCGCACGGGCCGCGTGACACGCAACGGGGCACTCCTGACAGGGGTCGTTGCCCGAGCCGAGACGTGGGATCTTCCTCGCGGGCTTTCGACCACGCACACGATCAGCGCCGGTACTGGCGTCGAGTGGATTACTCGCGACACGTTCGCGTAGGGGGTGCGCATGTGGTCGTACGCGATTCACGACACCCGTACTGGCAGTCATCTTCTTGAAGTTCAGCCTTCGTCGTGCTCGTGGACTCGTCGCCTGACGGGCACGGGGTCGGGGTCGGTTGGTTTCAAGTTGCGGGATGCTGACACTGGGATTCCGCGTGTCACGATTCGCGGGCTGCTCGCTCCGACGTCACGCACGCTGGTCGTCAAGTGGGGTACGCACGTGTCGTTCGCGGGCGTCATCATGGACACGTCGTACGCGCTTGATACGGGCACGGTGACGGCGAACCTGACTGAGCTGAGGACGTTGTTCTCGAAGCGCATGACGGGTGGCGTGAACCAGTACGGTGCGCCGTGGGACTTCTCGTACACGAACCGGTCTGCGTCGGGTGCGGTGCGGGCGATCCTGGCCCGCGCGATGGCGCCGTCGTCGGAGTGGCTGTTCCCGATCGATCTTCCCGCTGACGGGTCCGGCTCGCTGT
This sequence comes from Pseudoclavibacter sp., assembly GCA_052086425.1. Taxonomy (GTDB): domain Bacteria; phylum Actinomycetota; class Actinomycetes; order Actinomycetales; family Microbacteriaceae; genus Pseudoclavibacter. The sequence goes on from JBQDJW010000065.1 coordinate 8,186, forward strand.
CTCGCGGCGTGGACTTCTTCGAGACGATGACGATCGAGGATCTGCTCGTTGAGGTTGAGGATCAGTCGGGCGTGACTGTTGACCTGCGGCCTTACCTGTCGAGCGGAAACCTCCGGTGGGAGGCTCGCGCGGTCGGGTCTACGCAAACGTACGGCACGACGGATCTTCCCGTGTCTGCCCCAGAGTCTCGTGTGACTGGACTGACGGTGGCGGGCGACGGGACGAAGCAGGTGACGGGAATTCTTGCGCTCGGCAACGGCACAGGCGAGGACATGCTCACGTCGTTCGCGCCAACGTCGGGATCGGGTGCTACGGAGATTCCCGTGCGGGACGAGAAGCGCGAATCGAAGGGCTTGAAGACGGCGGCCCAGCTGCAACGGTTCGCCGATGCGGAGTACGCGAAGTGGTCGAAGGTGCGCGAGCAGCTGTCTTTCAAGGTTCGAGCCGACGACAAACTGACACCCGCATTCGTTCAGGTCGGGCGTCTTCTCCGAATGGATGTTCGCGGGGACGAGTGGATGGCTGATGGCGTCCGCAAGCAACGAGTGATTGCACTCAAGGGCGACATGGGGCTTGGGCTCACTCCGGAGGTTGATGATGTCAGTTGACGACCAGTCGGATGTGTGGCGCGAGCTGCGGGCGATGAAGCGGAAGATCGCGCGCCTCGAGTCGGGCAGCATGCTTGAGAACTCGTCGATCACGCGTGGCCGAATGCGGTTCATCGACGCGCTA
>JBQDJW010000066.1:0-2174 GCA_052086425.1 Pseudoclavibacter sp.
GCGGATCACGGCGGGCGATGTCACGTCGGTCGACGCCACGCAGGCGCACCTCGACCGCATCGCCGCCGTCGACGGCGCCGTGCACGCCTACCTGAACGTCGACGCCGATGGCGCGCTCGCGGCGGCCGCCGATGTCGACCGCCGCAGGGCGGCCGGCGAACAGCTCGGGGCACTCGCGGGCGTGCCCGTGGCCGTGAAGGACAACATCGCCACGAAGGGTCAGGTCACGACCGCCGGCTCGCGCATCCTCGAGGGCTGGGTGCCTCCGTACGACGCGACGGTCGTCGAGCGGCTGCGCGCCGCCGACCTGGTCGTGCTCGGCAAGACCAACCTCGACGAGTTCGCCATGGGGTCGTCGAGCGAGCACTCGGCCTACGGGCCGACGCACAACCCGTGGGATCTCGACCGGGTTCCCGGCGGTTCCGGCGGCGGCTCGGCCGCGGCGGTCGCGGCCTACGAGGCGCCGTTCGCGCTCGGCACCGACACGGGTGGATCGATCCGCCAGCCCGCGTCGCTCACGGGCACGGTCGGCGTCAAGCCGACCTACGGCGGCGTGAGCCGGTACGGGGCCCTCGCGCTCGCGTCGTCGCTCGACCAGATCGGGCCGGCGGCCCGCACCGTGGTGGACGCGGCACTGCTGCACGACGTCATCGGCGGGCACGACCCGCGCGACGCGACCTCGATCACGGGCGAGTGGCCGTCGTTCGCGGATGCTGCGCGCGCGGGACGCGAGGACGGTTCCATCGACGGGCTCCGCATCGGCGTGCCGCGCGAGATCACCGAGGGGTCGGGCTTCGAGGCCGGCGTGCTCGAGCGGTTTACCGAGGCGATCGAGCTGCTGCGGCAGCGGGGCGCCGTCATCGTGCCGATTGAGACGCCGCACTTCGAGTACGCCGTCGCGGCCTATTACCTGATCATGCCCGCAGAGGCGTCGAGCAACCTCGCCCGCTACGACTCGGTGCGCTACGGCCTCCGTGTCGACGAGGGGAGCAACGTCGAGCGCGTCATGGCGGCTACGCGCGCACGCGGCTTCGGAGACGAAGCCAAGCGGCGCATCCTGCTCGGTACCTACGCACTGAGCACCGGCTACTACGACGCCTACTACGGTTCGGCGCAGAAGGTGCGCACGCTCGTGCAGCGCGACTTCGGCGACGCCCTCGCAAAGGTCGACGTGCTCGCGGCGCCGACGTCGCCGACGGTCGCGTTCCGGATTGGCGAGCGCACCGACGACCCGACTTCGATGTACGTCGCCGACGTCACGACGATTCCCGCGAACCTCGCGGGCGTTCCGGGCATCTCGGTGCCTGCCGGCCTCTCGGACGGCCTGCCCGTCGGCATGCAGTTCATGGCGGGCGTGCGCGACGACGCCCGCCTCTACACGGTCGCGGCCGCCCTCGAAGGCGCCCTCGAGGCGAACTGGGGCGCGCCGTTCCACACGCAGGCGCCCGAGGTCGCCGCCGAGACCGCGACCACCGCGACCGCGCAGCAGACGGAGGCTTCGGCATGAGCAAGGCAGACCTGATGGACTTCGACAAGGCCCTCGAACTCTACGAGCCCGTCATCGGCCTCGAGGTGCACGTCGAGCTGTCGACGAAGACCAAGATGTTCTCGCCCGCGCCGAACATCTCAGGCAACCTCGAGGGCGAAGAGCCGAACACGGCGATCGGTCCGGTCGATCTCGGCCTGCCCGGCACGCTGCCGGTCGTCAACGAGCAGGCCGTGCGCTACTCGATCTCGCTCGGCCTCGCGCTCGGGTGCGAGATCGCCGAACTGTCGGGCTTCGCGCGGAAGAACTACTTCTACCCGGACAACCCGAAGAACTACCAGATCTCGCAGTACGACGACCCGATCGCCCACGACGGCAGCGTCGAGGTCGAGCTCGAGGATGGCACGGTCTTCCACGTCGACATCGAGCGAGCGCACATGGAGGAGGACGCGGGCAAGCTCACGCACGTGGGTGGCGCGACAGGGCGCATCCAGGGCGCTGATGCCTCGCTCGTCGACTACAACCGCGCGGGCGTGCCTCTCGTCGAGATCGTCACGCGCCCGATCTTCGGCGGCGAGGAGCGCACGCCAGAGCTCGCGGCGGCGTACGTCGCGACGATCCGCGACATCGTGCGCTCGCTCGGGATCTCGTTCGCCCGCATGGAGCGCGGCAACCTGCGATGTGACGC
>JBQDJW010000066.1:2184-8844 GCA_052086425.1 Pseudoclavibacter sp.
GCTCCGCCCGCGCGGCGCGGAGAAGCTCGGCACGCGCACCGAGACGAAGAACGTGAACTCGTTCCGCTCCATCGAGCGCGCCGTGCGCTACGAGATCCAACGTCAGGCCGCGCTGCTGCAGGCGGGCGGTTCGGTGACGCAGGAGACGCGTCACTGGCACGAGGACACGGGCCGCACGTCGGCCGGTCGGCCGAAGTCTGACGCGGACGACTACCGGTACTTCCCCGAACCCGACCTCATGCCGCTCATGCCAGAGCGCTCCCTCGTCGAGCAGCTGCGGTCTGAGCTGCCCGAGGCGCCCGTCGCCAAGCGCCGCCGCCTGCGCGAGGAGTGGGGCTTCGGCGGCCAGGAGTTCCAGGACATCGTCAACTCCGATCTCCTCGACGTGGTCACCGAGACCGTCGCGGCCGGTGCATCGCCCACCGGCGCCCGCAAGTGGTGGATGGGTGAGCTCTCACGCCTCGCGAACGAGCGCCAGGTCGCGCCCGTCTCGCTCGCGACGCCCACGCAGGTCGCCGAGCTCGAGGCACTCATCACCGCCGGCACGGTCAACGACCGGCTCGCGCGCCAGGTGCTCGAGGGCGTCATCGCGGGCGAGGGCACGCCCGCAGAGGTCGTGGATGCGCGCGGTCTCGCGGTCGTGTCGGACGACGGTGCGCTCGTGGCCGCGATCGACGAGGCGCTCGCCGCGCAGCCCGACGTGCTCGCGAAGATCAAGGACGGCAAGGTGCAGGCCGCCGGCGCGATCATCGGCGCCGTCATGAAGGCGATGAAGGGTCAGGCGGACGCGGCGCGCGTGCGCGAGCTCATCCTCGAGCGCGCGGCGCAGTAAAGTCAGCGGGCGACGGTCCGCCGACCGACCCCGGCTTGCCGACGCTTCAACGTGTGGCATAACCTCGCGGGGAGTCTCCCCGCACGTGTGCAGCTCGTCGAATGGAGGCTCTCTTGTCCGACCAATCATCTGACTCATCGCGAAGCCGAGGACGGTCTGCGGGGGGCGCGCAGCACGCCGGCGTGCGGACGCCCGTGCGGTGGCTGCGCATCCTCATCCCCGCCCTGCTGATCGTCGCGTGGCTCGCGGCGGCCGGCATCGGCGGCCCGTACTTCGGCAAAGTGTCGGAGGTCTCGTCGAACGATCAGACGACGTATCTGGCCGAGTCGGCGGATGCGACCAGGGTGCAGACGCTGTTGTCGGAATTCAGCGACTCCGAGGCGATCCCGGCGGTCGTCGTCTTCGTCGGCGACGACGAACTCACCGACGACGCCGTGGCCGAAATCGGCGACGCCCTCGATACATCCGCGACGCTCGCCGGCGTGAGCGACGAGATCTCTCCCGCCATCCCGTCTGACGACGGCCTGGCAGCGCAGGCATTCGTGCCCATCGCGGCGGATGCCGACGTGGGCGAGACCGTGGAAGCGCTCGGTGAACAGCTGCGAGCCGACGCGCCCCCCGGGGTCACGGTGTACGTGACCGGGCCGGCCGGGTTCACAGCAGATCTGGTGGCGGGCTTCGCGGGCATCGACGGCCTGCTGCTCGGCGTCGCCCTCCTGGCCGTCTTCATCATCCTGATCGTCGTGTACCGCTCGTTCCTCCTGCCCATCGCGGTCCTCTCCACGAGCCTCTTCGCGCTGTGCGCGGCGCTGCTGACCGTCTGGTGGCTGGCGCAGGCCGAGATCCTGCTACTGAGCGGGCAGACCCAGGGCATTCTGTTCATCCTCGTGATCGGCGCTGCGACCGACTACTCCCTGTTGTTCGTGTCCCGGTACCGCGAAGAACTGCGCGTCAGCACCGACAAATGGGCGGCGACGATGCGCGCGCTCAGGGGCTCGATCGAACCCATCGTCGCGTCCGGCGGCACGGTCATCGCGGGGCTGCTGTGCCTCCTGTTGAGCGATTTGAAATCGAACAGCACGCTCGGGCCCGTCGCCTCGATCGGGATCGTGTTTGCGATGCTCGCGGCGCTCACCCTGCTTCCGGCCATCCTGTTCGCGTTCGGTCGTGCGGCGTTCTGGCCGCGGCGGCCGGCGTACGAGCCCGAGATCGTCGAGGCCGAGGGCGGGATGCCTCGCGCCGGGCTCTGGACGAAGCTCGCCGCCGTCGTGCAGCGCCGCCCGCGCGCGATCTGGACGATCACGGCGTTCGTGCTCGTGGCCGGAACGTTCGGGGTGACGCAACTCAGCGCATCCGGAGTACCGCAGTCGGACCTCGTGCTCGGCGCCTCCGAGGCCCGCGACGGCCAGGTCGCGCTCGGCGAGCACTTCCCCGGTGGCTCGGGAAGCCCCGTCTACGTCGTCGTCGATGATGGCGAGTTGAACTCTGCCGCCGAGGTGCTGCTGAACGAGTCGCGCGTCGACAGCGTCTCGATCACGTCGACCGATTCGCCGAGCGGCTCCGCGACCGTCACGGAGGACGGAATCAGCCCAGTCGGTCCTCCGGGCACCCCGGCACCCGAGCCCACCGTCGTCGACGGTCAGGTGCTGCTGCAGGGAACGCTCAACGATGCGGCCGACTCGGATGCGGCCGCGCAGACCGTGCGCGATCTTCGGGCCGTGCTTGCGGATGCCGCGCCGAGCGCACTGGTCGGGGGCGTGACGGCGACCGCGGTCGACACCAACGACGCGTCGATCCACGATCGCAACCTCATCATCCCGATCGTGCTCGCCGTGATCGCGATCATCCTGATGCTGTTGCTTCGTTCGATCCTCGCACCGATCCTGCTCATCCTCACCACGGTGATCTCGTTCGGCACCGCCATGGGCGTCGCCGCGCTCGTGTTCAACGGCATCTTCCAGTTCCCCGGCGCCGACCCGGCCGTGCCGCTGTTCGGGTTCGTGTTCCTCGTGGCGCTCGGCATCGACTACAACATCTTCTTGATGACGCGGGTGCGCGAGGAATCGCTGAAACACGGTACTCGCGAGGGAATCCTCCGGGGGCTCTCGATCACTGGAGGCGTGATCACGTCGGCAGGGCTCGTGCTTGCCGCAACCTTCGCGGCGCTGACGGTGATTCCGATCCTGTTCCTCGTGCAGCTCGCGTTCATCGTCGCGTTCGGCGTGCTGCTCGACACCTTCGTGGTGCGCTCGCTGCTCGTGCCCGCCCTTGCGTACGACATCGGTCGCGCGATCTGGTGGCCGTCGAAGTTGGGCAGGTCGGGGTCGTCCGTGCGGAGACGCTGAACGCGGTCGCGAGGACGATGGATGCCGCAGAAGGGCTCGGTGAGAATCCGCGATGACGGGCCTATGACTCCGACAGACGGAGTCCCGATCCTCGACGCGGACAGCGAGCCTGCGAGCGGGCGCGCGCGGTAGCCTGCTCTGATGCTCGATGATCCACCCGACGTCGACGCGCATCGAGGTGTTCCCGGAGTACTGCTCCGGGCGGTCCAGCTGCTGCGGTGCTTCGACGCAGACACCGACACGCTGACCGCCAGGCAGCTGGTCGAGCGTTCCGAGCTGCCCAGGTCGACCGTTCACCGGATGACGGCCGACCTCGTCAACCTCGGCCTGCTCACGCGGTCGGGCAATGGACGATACGCGATCGGTTCGCTCATGTGGGAGCTCGGGCACGTGTCGCACATCCACCTGCGACTGCGGCAGGCTGCGCAGGTGCACCTCACGCGCCTCTACGACGCGTGCGGCGAGAACGTATTCCTCAGCGTCATGTCGACGGATGCGCCCGAGCTCGCCGAGGCGCTGACCGTCGGGCAGCTGCGAGGCCCGCGCTCGGTCGAGGTCGACGAGCGGGAGGGCAAGCGCTCGCCGCTGTCGTCGACGGCGCTCGGGCGCGCTCTCGTCGCCGTGCAGACGGACGAGTGGCTCGAGCGTTACATCACTCGCGCCACTCGACAGTTCAGCGCGGGGAGGGTCGAGGCCGCCGCCGACCTGCGTCGACAGATCGCGGATGCGCGCATGCTCGGCCACGCGTCGATACTCGACGAGACCAGGGCATCCGTCGCCGTCGCCATCCCGTCCGGCGATGCGTTCCCCGACTCGTCGATGGGCATCGTCGCCGCCCGCGAGCGGTGGGACGAGCACCGGCTCGTGCCACTGCTCAAGATGACCGCGATCGCGATCGCGAAGGACCTCGCCCGCCCGCCGAGCACCCGCTGACGGCGGCCGGCTCGTCCGCGCTTCCGCGCCCGCGTCGGCCCAGGGCACGCCGGGCGGTCGTCCTGGCCGCACCCGCGCATCCTGACCACGGCGCGATACCCGGCTGGTCGAGGTGCGAACGCTGGTTGACCGTATCCGCATGCGGGGCGCGATCTCCGCGATCGTCCGCGCACCCGCAACTAGCTTGACGTGCGACGGACCCCACCGCGGCACCTCGACCAGATGCGAGGGGCCGAGGCGCGACGGTTGACGCGGCAGACGCGACGCTGAGGACACCGATGCTCGGCGACCGCGCCGGTCCGTCACCCACGCACGGCACAGACGACGTGCGCCGACAGAACGGACCCTCCATGACCGAGAACATCGTCGTTCGCGCCCCGCGCAGCCTGCGCGCGCGACTCCTCCCATTCATCGCCGTGCCCGCCGTGTTCGCGCTCGCCGCGTGCGGCGGTGGAGGCACCTCGAGCGCCGGGGGCGCCGCCGCCGAAGGCGACGCGCAGGCCCTCGAGGGACAGTGCGGCGATGTGCCGCAGCTCGACCCGAACGATCCAGAGGCCCTCGTCTCCGGCCTCACCGACGACATCCAGACCGCGTTCAACGGGTGGCCCGACCTTGTCGAAGCCAGCGCGTGGGCCGACCTCGAATCGAAGATTGCCGACGGCCCCATCACCGTCGGCTACCTGCAGCAGGACAGCGGCAGCCCCGTGGCGGCAGCCCTCGCGGCCGAGTTGAACGACAAATTCGCCGAATCGGAGGCGGCGGGCGAAGTCGAGGCACTCATCACCGAAACGCCTGGCGGCACCGGCGGCGAGGTGACCGCAGCGGACCAGGTGCGCGCGTTCGAGCAGCTCGTCACCAAGGGCGCGGACATCATCATCGCCCAGCCCCTCTCGGGCGAGGCACTCGTCGGCGCCGTGAACTCGGCGGGCGAGAAGGGAATCCCGACCGTGACGTTCACGGGCTACGTCGCATCGCCCTACGCCATCAACATCACGCCGAACGCGTTCGACGGCGTCGCGCAGTCGGTCGCCAAGGGCGCCGAGATGATCGGCGGCGAGGGCAACGCGGTCGTGGTGCAGGGAACGGAGGGCATGTCCGTCAGCGTCGCATCGGTCGAGGCGGCCGAGCAGACGCTCTCGCTGTGCGACGACATCGAGATCGTCGGCACCCCGGCCGGCAACTTCAATGACCCAGGCGCCAAGTCGGCCATGGTCAGCTTCCTCGCCTCGCACCCCGAGCAGATCGACCTCGTCTACCAGGTCGCCTCGATGGTCGCGGGCGTCTACGCCGGATTCGAGGATGCCGGGCGCGACGACATGCCCCTCATCGTCGACAACCTGCCGACTGCGGCCTCGCTCGCCTGGTGGGACCAGAAACGCGAAGACGGCTACGAAGGCCTCGCCATCGCGGGAACCGGCGCGCAGTTCGCCGACGCGCTCTGGGAGGTCGCGCTGCGCACCATGAACGGAGAGAAGCCGCAAATCAACCAGATCGCGCTCCAGGTGCAGTTCATCACGGCCGACAACATCGATGAGTACGTCGTGCCCGGTGAAGGCACCACGAGCGCTGCCGAGACGCAGACGGTCGGGTCGCTCCTCCCCGCCGAGTACCTCGACGGCTACTTCGCGACGCCGGGGCAGTAGCGCATGGCCTCCGTCACGACGCCGGCCGGCGCGACCGCAGCATCCGGTACCCGTACCGGCACCGGCGAGGGCACCGCCGGCCCGACGAACGACGCTCTCCTGCGCGTCGCGGGCCTCGGCAAGCGATTCGGCCCGACAGTCGCGCTTCGCGACGCGTCGATCGAGATCCGACCAGGCGAGATCCACGCGCTCGTCGGCGAGAACGGCTCGGGCAAATCGACGCTCGTGAAGATCCTCAGCGGCGTGCACGCGCCGAACGAGGGCACGATCACGATCGGAGGGCGCGACCACCAGCGCTTCGGGTCGCCGCGCGCATCGCAGTCGGCCGGCATCGTGACGGTGTTCCAGGAGGTGCTCAGCGTCGGCTCGCGCACGGTGCTCGAAAACCTCTGGCTCGGCTCCGACGGTCTGTTCACCGCGCGCGTGCCTCGCAGCGAGAAGGTCGCGCGCGCGACGGCGATCCTCGCCGAACTGCTCGAGACCCCGCCGCCGCTCGACGCGCTCGTGGAGGACCTGTCGCTCAGCGACCGCCAGGTGTGCAGCATCGCCCGCGCACTGCTGTGCGACCCGCGCATCCTGATTCTCGATGAGGCTACGAGCGCGCTCGACTTCGACAGCCGCACGCGCCTCTTCAACGCCGTGGTGCGACTGCGCGGCGAGGGCGTCGGCATCGTGCTCATTACGCACCGCATGGACGAGATCGAGGAGATCGGCGACCGCATCACGGTGCTGCGCTCCGGCGTCACCGTCGGCACCGTCGACGGCGACGACTGGACCACGCAGCAGCTCGTGCGGCTCATGACCGGCGCCGACCAGCTCGCTCCGGCCTCGGCGCACACCGAGACGCGCGCGCGCCCGGCCGACGCGCCGGTGCGGGTGCGACCCGCGCGGAGCGTGCTGGCGCCGG
>JBQDJW010000067.1:0-8832 GCA_052086425.1 Pseudoclavibacter sp.
TGACGACCATTCCTGACGACGCCCGCAGCCACATCGATGACCTCGCCGCCTTCGTCGAGGCCTCCCCCTCCTCGTACCACGCGGCTGCCGAGGCGCGTCGGCGCCTCGAGCAGGCGGGCTTCGCGAACCTCCGAGAGCACGACGCGTGGAACCTCGCGCCGGGCGGAAAGTACGTCTGCGTGCGCGAGGGATCCGTCATCGCCTTCGTGCTGCCGGGCGAGGTCACGGCGACGACGCCGTTCCAGATCGTCGGCGCGCACACCGACTCGCCGAGCTTCAAGCTCAAGCCGAAGCCGACGAGAACGGGCCCGGGCGGCTGGTGGCAGCTCGGCTGGGAGGTCTACGGCGGCCCGCTCGTCAACTCTTGGCTCGATCGCGAGCTCTGCCTCGCCGGCCGCATCGTCACGCTCGCAGGCGAGGAGCACTTCGTGAAGACGGCCCCGATCGCGCGCATCCCGCAGCTCGCGATCCACCTCGACCGGCAGGTCGGCGACGGTCTGAAGCTCGACAAGCAGCAGCACACCGCGCCGGTGTGGGGGCTCGGAGACGCAGAATCGGCCGACATCGTCGCCGTTCTCGCGCGCGAGGCGGGCGTCGACCCCGACGGGATCGGCGGCATGGAGATCGTGGCCGCCGACACGCAGCCTCCGCGCACGTTCGGCGCCGACGACGCCCTCTTCGCGAGCGGCCGGCTCGACAACCTGCTCTCCACCCACGCCGGTCTCACGGCGATCTCGACGGCGGCCCCGACCGAGGCTATCGCGATGTTCGCTGCCTTCGACCACGAAGAGATCGGATCCGCGTCGCGCTCGGGCGCCGCCGGTCCCTTCCACGAGGAGATGCTCACGCGCATCCTCGCCTCCTTCGGTGGCGGCGCCGACGAGCGCGCGCGCAGCTTCGCACGCTCGCTGCACGTCTCGAGCGACGTCGGCCACGCGGTGCACCCGAACTACTCCGAGCGCCACGACCCGGCGAACCAGCCCGTGGCGGGCGGCGGGCCGATCCTCAAGATCAACGCGAACCAGCGCTATGCCACCGACGCGCACGGCGCGGCGGCCTGGAACGCCGCGTGCCGGCGCGCCGGCGTGCCCACGCAGGAGTTCGTCTCGAACAACGCCCTGCCGTGCGGATCCACGATCGGTCCGCTCTCGGCGACCCGCCTCGGCATCCGCACCGTCGACGTCGGCGTGCCGATCCTGTCGATGCACTCCGCCCGCGAACTCACCGCTGTCGTCGACCCGTGGTACCTGACGCGGGCGATGACCGCGATCCTCGACCGGTGATCCTGCTCGCCGAGCGCGAGTGGCGAGACCGCGAGCGCGCGCACGCCGAGCGCGCCGCGGATCTCACCGCCGACCACCTCGCGCGGCGCAGGCGGGGCGAGACGCACCCCGTCTGGGACTTCCTGTTCACGTACTACTCATACAAGCCGTCGGCCCTCGCGAAGTGGCATCCCGGCGCGGGCATCGAGCTCGAGGGCGCCGCGCTCGGCGATCGCGCGTCGTGGCGCTGGTACGCGGCCGGCGAGACCTCCGGATCCCTGCGCGTCGACGCGGAAGCCTACGAGGCCGATAAGCGCCCGGTCGTGCGCCTGGCCCGCATCATGCTGCGCCGCACGTCGGAGCGTCCCGGCCAGTTCGACTGCTTCGGCCTGCACGAGTGGGCCATGGTGTACCGCCAGGGCGAGCACCGCCATCCGCAGCCGCTGCGCCTCGGGCAGCGGGAGACCGACGAGGTCGTCGAGAGCCACGACCTGCGCTGCACCCACTTCGACGCGTTCCGGTTCTTCACGCCCGACGCCGTACCCCGCAACCGGCAGCCGCTCACCGTCGACGAGCGAACGGCGAACGAGCAGCCCGGGTGCCTGCACGCCGGCATGGACGTGTACAAGTGGGCGATGAAGCTCGGCCCTCTCGTGCCGGGCCATCTGCTGCTCGACGCGTTCGAGCTCGCCCGCGATATCCGCCTGCTCGACATGCGGGCCGCACCCTACGATCTGTCCGATTTCGGCGTGGTGCCCGTGCCGATCGAAACGCCCGCGGGCAAGGCCGAGTACGTGCGGCAGCAGCGCGGCTTCGCCGAGCGCGCCGACAACATACGGCGTGAGATTCTTGCCCGACACGTGAAGTAGAGTCTCCGAGCATGGAAGCCCGATCTGTGGAACATAGCAACAGTCCCGTCCGCATCGATGCACCCACGTACCGCGTGGAGTTCTGGGAGCAACCTGGCGAGGGATACGCATGGAACCTCGACGCCTGGCTCCTGACCGCGTGCACGTCGGTAATTGAAGCACTGTCATGGGCCGAGGCACACACACGCGGCCGCCGCTACGTCGTCATAGCCTCGGACACAGAGGAACCGTCAGGCGAGGGCGCGACCGAAATGGTTCTCGTTGGTGACGACCCCACTCTGTCGAGTGGGTCTGCCGTAGGAGCAGACCCGAGCGTAAGAAGTGACTCGAGGAGCGCCTAGAACGGAGCGGCGGCTCCGGATACTCGCGCTGACTCTCTTCCTCGCGGGCTGGGCAGTGGTTGTGCCGGCGCTGCTACTGTTCATCGACAACAAAGAACGCTACGGCGCAAGAGCCGTCCCGACGGTGCTCGGCCCGTTCTTCATCCAGGCCGGCGACTGGCTGCTCGGCGGATTCCTCTTCGCGCTCGCCTGTTTCGTGGCAGCCCACGTGGTGAACAGGCGCGGCGCTGCCAGTGCACGACGCCAGGGCCGAAAAGCCGGGCGATGGGCCCGGACAGGTCGAGTACTGCTGTCCATCGTGACCTGGGGCATCATGTGTCTCACATTGGTCAGGATCGCACTCGATTCTCTCTTCCCGGTCGAGTACCAGCGCATGGATCCTCCGAGTGCGGACGGCTGCACCGTCGTCGTCGAAACAAGCACCGGCATGAGGAGTCAAGCGGGACGTATCTTCCTGCTGCCATTCGGGGAATGGGAGCTCACCGACACAGGCGTCTCCTGGTATTACGACGACGGACGTCTCATCGACCCCGAATGGGTGCTGACCTGGAACGAACAAAACGCGATGCTCCGCGCGCCCGAGGACCTGCTGGGATTCAACGGAGAACGCAATCGTGTGGTCTCCATCCCCTGCGGATAGTGTCGTCAATAACCGCAGGATTGCTGTTGCCTCCGCGGGGCCGCCGCTAGGACATCTTGATCAAGACGATGATCTGGCGCGGGGTCACTCGGACCATCCTGCGGAGTCCTTGCTGAGGATCGGCTTCGCCACTTGGATCCGCTCCGCAGGATGCCAGCGGATGCGTCAGAATGAGAAGCGATGTCCACATCAATCAGCCGCCACGTGCTCGCATCGAGCGCTCTCGCGGCCGCACTTTGGTTCCTGTTCGCCGGTATCCGCTGGCTCTTCTCGCAGGCCCAGGGGCCCGCGGCCCAGCTGGCTGCTCTCGTGCCCGAAGTGGTGCCGTCAGGACTGATGTGGGGCGACAGCGGTTCGTGGCTGCTCGTCACGGTCGTCACCGGAGGCATAGCAGTAGCGGTTGCGCATGCGTTGTTCACCGCGACGTTGAGTCGGAGCAGCACGACGTGGGGCGCCGCATGGTTCGCGACCATCGCAGCGGGCGCGCTCATCGGGCTTGCCTTAGACATCGCTGCCGTTTGGGGGCCCATCTCCAGCGTCGGACCGCGCGGACTGCTGGCGGACGGCTTCGGTGCCGCCACGGCGTCCGGCGCCCTATGGGGGCTGGCGGTGGGGTGGATTCCGGGTCTTGTTGCTCGCAAATCGACTCCCGCAGTCGAAGAATCGAAGTCGCCGACGCGGCGACCCGCCTGGCTCTTGCCGATCGCAGCTGTCGCCGTGATCGCCGTGGTCACGACCGGCGTGATCACGGACAACGTGCGCAGCGCTGCTATCGAGGCAGAAGTCGCCGCGCAACAGGAGGCCGAGGCTGCTGTGACCTTCGGCGCGATCCCCGACCCCGACGCATCGGGGGTGTCGGTGCCTGACAAAGCGGCTGCCGCCACCGATGTGGATCCGGAGTGGTGCACGCCCGAAAAGGCGATGCTGCTGAAGGGTGAGCCCGATGCGGCGACCGGGCACCGTGGTCTGCCGATCAGGCTCATGAATTTCTCGGACGAGCCGTGCGTGATCGAGGGCTACCCCGATGTGGCGTTCGGCGACCAGAATCAGCACCTGCTCGCGGTGACCGTCGAACAGGGCGGTTCCTTCATGGCGCAGGACCCTGGCCCCCAGCGCATCGAAGTGCCCGCCGGTGGCTACGCAGTATCTGTTCTCGGGTGGGATGCGGCGTCGCCGCATGGTGCACTCGTCACGAAGACCGTCTACGCCGCCCAGACCGCAGGCATGACTCGAGGATCGTGGCCGATCGATCTCGATATCGTTGAGGGCTCGATCGTCGCCGTCACCGCCTGGGCGATCGAACCGAATCCCCTATCCGCCGGGTGAACGTCGCTCAGCGGGCCGGAAGTGAGGCGAGAGGGTCGATGATGCCGTTTCTCCGGTAATCACCTCCGGATGCTTCGAGCAGACGGGGAAGCGGGACTCCGTCTTGACCCGGTCACCGGCAGGCCGCTGCAACTTCGACGGCGCCGCACTCACGCATGTGGTCAGGCGAGACCGCACGATCAAGCCCGCAACGCACGGTTCACGCGAGAAGAAGCCCCAGGCTCCATCGGGTCTGCTGTAGGTCAGAAGCTGATCGTAATCGTCATCGCCTCCTCGCATCGTTGCCTGTACCCGATCCGGTCACGCAACCTATCCCACGAGCAGTGCGACTGAACATCTGGCAAGTCCCTCTGTCGCCCGCGCCCGTCCGCAGATAGCCTGCCGAGGATCCCCTCTCAGAGAGACCTCGGAGAAGCCGAATGAAGTTCATGCAGAACCTGGGCAAGTCACTGATGATGCCCATCGCCGTCATGCCCGTCGCAGCGATCCTCATGGGCATCGGCAATTGGATCGCGAACACGCTGGGCGCAAGCATCGTCTCGGTGTTCCTCCTGGCGGCGGGAAGTGCGGTCATCGACAATCTCGCCGTGCTCTTCGCCATCGGCGTCGCGTTCGGCATGGCGCGGAAGTCCGACGGTGTGGCGGCCCTCGCGGGGCTCGTCTCGTGGCTCGTCGTCACCGTGCTGCTCGCACCCGAGTCGGTCGCCGGATACTACGGCGGCATCGATGTGGCAGACGTCGACCCCGCGTTCGGGAGCATCCAGAACGCCTTTGTCGGCATCGTCTGCGGTCTGATCGGCGCGTTCTCCTACAATCGCTTCCACGACGTGAAGCTGCCGGACTGGCTCGCGTTCTTCTCCGGCAAGCGCGCCGTCGCGATCATTTCGGCGGGCGCCTCGCTCGTCCTGTCCGTGCTGCTGTTCTTCGTCTGGCCGTTCGTCTACGGCGCGCTCGTCGGGTTCGGCCAGTGGATCGTCGGATTCGGCCCCATCGGCGCGGGCATCTACGGCTTCTTCAACCGTTTGCTGATCCCGACGGGGCTGCACCACGCCCTCAACTCGGTGTTCTGGTTCGATGTCGCCGGCATCAACGACATCTCGAACTTCCTCGACGGAAGCGGCGAACCCGGCATCACCGGCATGTACACCTCGGGCTTCTTCCCGATCATGATGTTCGGCCTGCCGGGTGCGGCGCTCGCGATGTACGTCACCGCGCGCACGAGCCGCAAGAAGGTCGCCGCGGGCATCCTGTTCTCGGCAGCGTTCGCGTCGTTCTTCGTCGGCATCACCGAGCCGCTCGAGTTCTCCTTCATGTTCCTCGCGCCGGCGCTGTACGTGCTGCACGCGCTGTTCACGGGCGTCTCGATGGCGATCACCGCGCTTCTCCCCGCGCGCATGGGCTTCGGCTTCTCTGCGGGCGCGGTCGACCTCGGGCTCGGGTGGAACAATCCGCTCGCGCAGAATCCCTGGCTGCTGCTGCTGCTCGGCCTCGCGTGGTTCGTCGTCTACTTCCTCGTCTTCACCTTCGTGATCCGCAAGTGGCAGCTGAAGACGATCGGGCGCGAGGACGACGATGAGCTCGCAGAGGATGCGCCCGAGGGGCAGTCGGTCGACGTGAAGTACGCCGCCACCGCGAACCGCTTCCTCGCCGCCCTCGGCGGACCGGCGAACATCACGAGCCTCGACAACTGCGCTACCCGCTTGCGCATGGAGGTGGGCGACGTGGCGAAGGTCGACGACAGCGCCCTGAAGCGCGCCGGCGCCGCGGGCACCATGAAGCCCGGCGGCTCGTCGGTGCAGGTGATCTACGGGCTGAACGTGCAGTTCGTGAAGGAGGCGATGGAAGGCATCATCTCGGGCGCGATCGAACCGCCCTCAGCCGACGCGCCCGCCGCCGTTCCCGCGACCGACACCGTGCGCACCGCCACCGCCACCGACACGCGCGTCATTCGACTGCTGCAGCCGATCGCGGGTCGGGTCGAGCCGCTCTCGACCGTGCCCGACCCGACGTTCGCCGAGCAGATCATGGGCCCCGGGCTCGCGATCGAGCCGACCGGCGACACGGTCGTCTCCCCCGCGCCCGGCCGCGTCGGCCACGCCTTCGACACCGGGCACGCGATCGCGATCGTCACCGACGACGACGTCGAGGTGCTCGTGCATGTCGGCCTCGACACCGTCGACATGCAGGGCGACGGCTTCACGACCCTCGTGAAGACCGGCGACATCGTCGATGAGGGCACGCCGCTGATCCGCGTCGATCTCGAGAAGATCCGCCGGGCCGGGCACCCGACCATCACCCCGGTGATCGTGCTGAACGACGAGAACGCGACCGTCGAGTTCCGGTGACGAACGAGGTCCGCGCGGAGGCCGTAGCATCGGAAAGCATGAGGACCGCTTACGCGCAGTTGCGCGATCTCGTTGAGCGCGCCGGACGAACGCCCCTGTGGCAGGCGCCGAGCGGCTGGAAGATCGACGACCGCCGCGCCCGCCGCGCGGCCGTGCTGATCCTCTTCGGCGTGCTCGATCAGACCCCTTCTGACTACGACGCGCACCACCGCGCGGTCTCGCGCGATCTCGACGTGCTTCTCCTCACGCGCGCCGCAACCCTGCGCTCGCACCCGGGGCAGGTCGCGTTCCCGGGAGGACGCGTGGATCCGGACGACGACGACGACATCGCCGCGGCGCTGCGCGAGGCGCGCGAGGAGACCGGCGTCGACACGTCGGGCGTGGAGGTGCTGGGGGCGCTCGCCCCGCTCGCACTCCCCGGATCCGATCACCACGTCACGCCCGTCATCGGTTGGTGGCGCGACCCGAGCCCCGTCGGCGTCGTCGACGAGGCCGAGTCGCAGGCGGTGTGGCGCGCCCCCGTCGCCGACCTCATCAACCCCGACAACCGCGTGACGTGGGTGCACTCCCGGCGCGGTACACCGATGCAGGGGCCCGCCTGGCGCCTGACCGGCGCGGGCAGCGAGCAGTTCGTCTGGGGCTTCACGGCGGGCATCCTCGACCGTCTGCTCACCGCCCTCGGTTGGGCGGAGGAGTGGGACGAGTCGCGCGTCGTGCCCCTCGTGTGAATGAGAGGATGAACGGGTGACCCCACCCCTCGGACTGCTCCTCGACGTCGACGGCCCCATCTCCAGCACCCGCACGCGCACTCTGCGCCTCGCCGCGCTCTCCGACGACCTCACCGCGATCGCCAAGAGCGGCTGCCCGGTGGTCTTCAACACGGGGCGGTCTGCGGATTTCCTCGGCGAGCAGATCATCCCGCGGCTCGTCACCTCGGGCCTTGCGCCGACGGATCCCGTCTGGGGCGTCGGCGAGAAGGGCGGCACCTGGTTCTCGCTGACGGGCACGAGCGGCGCGGCGCGCGTGGGCACCGTCTCTGAGGACCAGAACATGGCCCCGCCGACCGCGCTCGTCGAGGCGGCACGCGACATCGCGGCACGTTTCTCCGAGATCGTGTTCTTCGATGCCACGAAGCGCACGATGATCTCGCTCGAGCAGCACGTGCACGTCTCGAGCGCCGACTTCCACCGCGTCAGGCCCGAGATCATCGCCGAGATCGAACGACAGATCGAACGCACCGGCGCGCACGACATGACGATCTACCCCACATTCATCTCCATCGATGTCGAGCACGCCGACAGCGGGAAGGCGCTCGGAGCCCGGCGCGCCCTCGATCTCCTGGGCGAGCGCATGGAGGCACCGCGCCGCTGGTTCACGGCCGGAGATTCGGGCCAGGACTACGACATGGCCAGCGAGCTGCACGAACGCGGCTTCGACGTCACCCACCTCGACGTGCGCCTCGACGGCCCCGCGCGCGACGAGCCGTTCCGCGTCGTCCGCGAGATCCCCGACTTCGCCGGCGGCAGCGCCGAAGACGACATCACGGCGTACCACGTGCACGAGCTGCGCGCCGAGCTCAGGATCTGACCGGGCGCCGCCTCACGACGCAGATCCGCTGAGCCGCCGGCGCAGCCGTCGAACGGTCCCGAGCACTGCGCGGATCGGCGTGCCGACGACGCCGGCGAGGCGTCCGCCCGCGCTCCGATCGTTCCGGCCGAGCGCCTGGCGACGATCCCACGCCTCGTGTGCGCGGCCGCCGACGATCCGCGGTACGTCGCGCGGCGGGAGCTCGCCCCGTGCCCGCCGTTCGACAAGATCCTGCGCGGCGCGGATCCACGTATCGTCCGATGGGTCGTGGAAGTAGTTGTCGGAGAGCCAGCCGGCATCCGGATGAGCGAGTCTGCGCGCGACCACGTCCGCTGAGGGCCGGAGCAAGCCGCTCCCCTCGAAAACGAGATTGATGAGCTCCGGCGCGACGCCGAACTCGTCGAGCACGATCACCGGCACGCCCCACGCCGCCGCCTCGATCGCCGCCGTCGAGCTGACTGT
>JBQDJW010000068.1:0-8811 GCA_052086425.1 Pseudoclavibacter sp.
GAACACGCTCGGTGGTAGGTTCACGCCCGCCTCGAGCATCGCGCGGAAGAACGCCGGCCAGCGCCAGCCCTCCTGCCGTTTGACCTCGGCCTCGTTCGCGGGGCCGCCGTTCGCGCCCGTCCAGCCGAGCGCCGCCCCGTCGCCGAACGCGAACGAGAAGAGATTGCCGACCCGCTGCACCGTGTGCGGCACGCCCGCGGCATCGAGGGCCGACGTCGTCATGTCGATGACGCGCTCGGCCGCGGCGTCGACCGTCGCGTAGACCGCGTCGTCCGCGAGTCGAAGCGTCGTGAGGCCAGCAGTTACCGCGACAGGGTTCCCCGACAGCGTGCCCGCCTGGTAGACGGGGCCCTGCGGCGCGAGGTGCGCCATGATCTCGGCCGACGCGCCGAGGCCCGCGACCGGCATGCCGCCGCCGATGACCTTGCCGAACGTGTAGATGTCGGCCGCCCAGGCGGCGTCGCCGCCCGATGCGGAGACCGCCTGCTCGACGCCCCACCAGCCGGCGGGGCCCGTGCGGAACCCGGTGAGCACCTCGTCGCACACGAGCAGGGCGCCCTCGGCGCGGCACAGCTCGGCGAGCGCGGCGTTGAACCCGGCGGCGGGCGGCACGACGCCCATGTTCGCGGGCGCGGCCTCCGTGATGACGGCGGCCACCTGCCCCGAGTGCCGCTCGAACGCTGCCCGCACGGCCTCGAGGTCGTTGTACGGCACGAGGATCGTCTGGCTCGCGACGGGAGAGGGCACGCCGGCAGACCCGGGCAGCGCGAGCGTCGCGAGGCCGGAGCCCGCGGCCGCGAGCAGTCCGTCGGAGTGCCCGTGGTAGCAGCCCTCGAACTTGATGACGAGGTCGCGGCCGGTCACGCCGCGGGCGAGCCGCAGCGCCGTCATGGTCGCCTCTGTCCCGGTCGAGACGAGCCGAACCTGCTTGGCCGGGGCGACCCGGCGCGAGATCTCTTCCGCGAGCTCGACCTCGACCGTCGACGGGGCGCCGAACGACAGTCCCCTCGACGCGGCGGCGCGAACCGCCTCGATGACCTCGGCGCGCGCGTGCCCGAGCAGCATCGGCCCCCACCCGCTCACGAGGTCGACGAACTCGTTGCCGTCGACGTCGCGCACGATCGGGCCCTCGGCCGACGCGATGAACGGGGGCACCCCGCCGACCGAGCCGTAGGCGCGCACCGGCGAGTTCACGCCGCCGGGCGTCACGGCGCGGGCGCGCTCGAACCAGGCAGTCGACTGCGGCTGGGAAAGGGTCATCATTGCCTCCTCAGGCACGTGCGAATGGGATCACGGACGTCGCAATTCGAGCATCCGGTGCCATGGCGGCGTCAATCGGTGGCGAGTCCGCCGGGCGGGGCGACCGCGCGCGGGCACCGGATGCGCGGCTCACGACCGCAGCGACCGCGCGAGCTCCGTGGCCCAGTAGGTCAGCACGGCGTCGGCCCCGGCGCGGCGGATGCCGAGCACCGACTCGGCGATCGCCGCGTCGCGGTCGATCCAGCCGTTCGCACCGGCGGCCTCGATCATGGCGTACTCGCCAGACACCTGGTACGCCCACACCGGCACGGGCGAGGCGGCTGCCACGTCGGCGAGCACGTCGAGGTACGGCATCGCGGGCTTGACCATGACGATGTCGGCGCCCTCCGCCACGTCGAGGTCGACCTCGCGCAGGCCCTCGCGCCGGTTGGCCGGGTCCATCTGGTACGTGCGCCGGTCGCCCTGCAGCTGCGAATCGACGGCCTCGCGGAAGGGGCCGTAGAAGGCTCCCGCGTACTTCGCCGAGTAGGCGAGGATGGCGACGTCCTGGTGGCCGGCGGTGTCGAGCGCCTCGCGGGCGACGGCGACCTGGCCGTCCATCATGCCCGACATGCCGACAAGCCGGCTGCCGGCGTTCGCCTGCGCGATGGCCATGTCGGCGTAGCGCACGAGCGTGGCGTCGTTGTCGACGCGCCCATGATCGTCGAGCACGCCGCAGTGACCGTGGTCGGTGAACTCGTCGAGGCAGAGGTCGGTCTGCACGACGAGCGCGTCGCCGACCTCCTCGGCGATCGCCTCGGTCGCAACGTTGAGAATGCCGTTCGGGTCGGTCGCGCCCGTGCCGACCGCGTCGCACACGGCCGGAACGCCGAAGAGCATGATGCCGCCGACGCCGACCTCGGCGGCCTCGGTCGCCGCAAGGCGCAGCGAATCGATCGTGTGCTGCTGCACGCCCGGCATCGATGAGATCGCGACCGGCTCGGCGATGCCCTCCCGCACGAACGCGGGCAGGATCAGTTCGTTCGGGTGCACGCGCAGCTCGCGCGTGAGCGCGCGGAACGCGGCCGACTGGCGCAGGCGGCGCGGCCGAATCGTTGGCATGGCTACTCCTTGGGGCTCTCGGGGACGTGGCCCCCGACCGAGTCGGCGCTGCCCCAGTCGGCGCCGCCCGCGTCGGCGCCGCCCGCGTCGGCGCTGCCCGCGTCGGCGCCGGACGCAGCCGCGCTCGCCTGGTCGGCCCGCTCGGCGGCCTCGTGCTGTTCGAGCTCGATGAGCGCCCCGATGTCGACGGCGGCGGTCGCGGGCATCGCCCCGCCGAGGGCGAGCCACTCGAGCCCGTCGAGCAACGACGCGACGGTGCGTTGCTGCGCGATGACGTCGATGCGCAGCCCGAGTTCGCGCGCATCCTTCGACGTGCGAGGCCCGATGGCCGCGAGCTTGACCTCGGGCGGCAGCGGGTCGAACTGATTGTGAATCTGACCGGCGACCGACCCCGAGGTCACGAGGATGCCGCGGATGCGCCCGTGCGAGACGTCGTATCGGATGCTCTCGGCGACGGGAACCCCGACGGTGCGGTAGGCCACGACCGAGTCGACGAGGTGGCCCCGCCGCCTGAGCCCCTGCGCGACGACGGGCTTCGCGATCTCGCTGCGCAGCCACAGCACGCGGATCTGCGGCATGCCGCGCCGCGCCTCGACCCACTCGCTGAGCATGCCCTTGGCCGAGTTGTCGTGGCTCGGCACGAAGTCGACCCGGTAGCCGCCGGCGCCGAGGCCCGCGGCCGTGGTCTCGCCGACGGCGGCGACGAGCGTCGAATCGGGAATCGCGACGCCGTGCGAGAGCAGCACATCCACGGCGGTGGCGCTCGTCGCGACGACCCAGTCGTAGGCGCCCTCCTGCAGGCGATCGAGCGATTCGGCGAGGATGCGCGCATCATCCGGCGAGGGATTCGCGAAGTTGATGAGGGGCGCGACGATCGGAAAGCCACCGCGGGCGGACACGGCGTCAGCGACATCGTTTCCCCAGGTGCCGCCGCGCGGCACCAGGATCTTCCACCCGTTCAGTGGACTCGTCATCATTCTCCCTGGCGAACCGAAGGTGTGCTGCCCGTCACGCTACGCGGCCCCGACGAGGTCGGCGGCACCCTGCGCGAGCAGCGAACCGCTGACCTCCGCCGCAATGTCGGCCGCCACGGCCGGCGCGCCGTCTTCGTCCTCGACGGGTCGCGAGCTCGAGGCCATCAAGACAGCCGAGCCGTTCGTCGCATACACGCTAGCCCAGAGACGCAATGCCCCGTCGGACAGTGTCGCGTGGGCACCGACGGGAGCCGCGCATCCGGCCTCAAGGGCAGCCAGCACGAGTCGCTCGGCCGTGACCGCCGCGCGGGAAACCGGGTCGTCGAGCTCGGCGACGCCGGCGATGCGCTCGCCGGCGCGCACCTCGACCGCGAGGCAGCCCTGACCGGGCGCCGTCGGCCACGCGTCGAGGTCGAAGCGCTCGGTGACCGCTTCTGACCGGCCGAGGCGGTCGAGCCCCGCGCATGCGAGTACGACGGCGTCGAGCTCGCCCGAGGTGACGAACCCAAGCCGCGTCTCGATGTTGCCGCGGATATCGCGTACCTCGAGGTCGGGGCGGCTGGCGAGCAATTGCGCGACGCGACGCGGCGAACCCGTGCCGACCTTCGCTCCCTCCGGCAGGTCTGCGAGGTGAAGCCCGTCTGCGCCTCCCGCCGAGCAAAGCGCGTCACGGGCATCCTCGCGGGTGGGGAATGCACCGATCTCGAGACCGTCTGCCGGCGCCGTCGGCAGGTCCTTCAGCGAGTGCACGGCGATATCGCACTCGCCGTCGAGCAGCGCGAGGCGCAGCTCCGCCGCGAACACGCCCGTGCCCCCGAGGCTTTTCAAGGATGCTCTGGTCACGTCGCCGTGCGTCGTCACCCGCACCAGATCGTTCTCGAGCCCGCCGAGCTCGCGCAACCGGGCCGCGGTCGCGCTCGTCTGCGCGACCGCCAGGGCGCTACCCCGCGTGCCGATCCGAATGGGGCCGGCCTCGCCGCTCGCCTCGTTCCGCGCCGTCACGGCAAGAGCCCGGCGATAGCCGGCCGGAAGCCGAGCCGCACGTTCTCGCTGTCGCCCGCGCGAGCGACGTCGTACCAGGGGCCGAGGCTCGTGAGCGCCGGGCGCTCGGCGACGGGAACGCCGTCGCGCCGCTCGAGCACGAGGTCGACGAGACCGGCGACGAATGCCGGGTGCACGCCGGGCGTCGCCGAGCGTCGGAACGCGAGCCCCGCATCCTCGGCCGACTCTTTCGCCTCGTTGTCGAGGTCCCAGAGCACCTCCATGTGATCGGAGATGAAGCCGATCGGCACGACGACGACCGCGCGACTGCCGCTCGCCGGCAGCTGCTCGATCACGTCGTTGACGTCGGGCTCGAGCCACGGCTGCGATGGCGGGCCCGAGCGCGACTGGTACACGAGCTGCCAGTTCAGCGACTCCGGCAGTGCACTCGCGTCGCCGTCGGCACGCTCGCCGAGTTGGCGCAGCGCCGACGTCGCGACGACCTCGGCGACCGCCAGGTGCTGTGCCGCGTAGGCGCCGCCCTCGCCGAAGTCGACGTCGCGCGGCCCCGAGCGCGTGGCGTCGTCCGTCGGAACCGAGTGGGTCGTGAAGAGCACCTCGACGTCGTCGAGCGTCAGCGTCGCGTCTGCCTCGAGCAGCGAGGCGAGGTCGTCGCGCAGCGACTCAACGAAGGGCGTCACGAAGCCGGGGTGATCGAAGAACTGCCGAACCTTGTCGATCTGCACGGTGCCATGCAGGCCCGTGTCCTCGAGCGCATCCGCGAGGTCTTCTCGGTACTGCCGGTCGGACGAGTACGACGAGTACGCGCTCGTCGCGATCGCGATGAGGGTGGTGCACCCCGCGCCGTGCGCTTCGCGCAGCGCATCGTTGAGGTACGGGTCCCAGTTGCGGTTG
Source organism: Pseudoclavibacter sp. (assembly GCA_052086425.1). Classification (GTDB taxonomy): domain Bacteria; phylum Actinomycetota; class Actinomycetes; order Actinomycetales; family Microbacteriaceae; genus Pseudoclavibacter. The sequence continues at coordinate 5,232 of JBQDJW010000068.1, forward strand.
CCCCAGAACACGGGCAGGTCGATGCCGCGCCGCGCCAGCTCGGCCTCGAGCGCAGCCTTCAGCGCGCGGTTCTGCGCGTTGATGGGGCTCACGCCGTCATAGTGCCGGTAGTGCACGGCGACCTCTTCGAGCCGCTCGTCGGGGATCCCGCGGCCCCGCGTGACGTTCTTCAGGAACGGAAGCACGTCATCCTGGCCCTCTGGACCGCCGAACGACGCGAGCACGATGCCGTCGTACGCGACGGGCACCTCGATGAACGGTTCGCCCGACTGCGCCGCCTCGGTCGCGGCGCTCACGAGGGCGCCGGGGGCGAGCGGGGCGGTCGTGGCTTGGGCAGGCTTGATTCCGCGTGCGGTCGTCACTACTGAAGCACCTCGATGAGGTCGGCGGCCGAGATGCGCCGCCCGGTGTAGAACGGCACCTCCTCGCGCACGTGCAGGCGCGCCTCGGTCTGGCGCAGGTCGCGCATGAGGTCGACGAGGTTGATCAGCTCGTCGTCCTCGAGCGCGAGCAGCCACTCGTAGTCGCTGATGCCGAACGCGGCGATCGTATTCGCGAGCACGGAGCTGAAGGCGGCCCCGCGGCGGCCGTGATCTGCGAGCATGCCGCGGCGCTCCTCGTCGGGCAGCAGGTACCACTCGTACGAGCGCACGAACGGGTACACGGTGACCCACTGCTTGGGCTCCTTGCCGAGCATGTACGCCGGCATGTGGCGCGCGTTGAACTCGGCGGCCCGATGCACGCCGACGGCCTGCCAGGTCGGAACCAGCGGGCGGAACAGGTCGAGACGGCGGTACTGCCGCAGCACCCACTGCAGGTTCTCGGGCGTCTCGCCATGCAGCCACAGCATGACTTCGCCGTCGTGGCGGAACCCCGAGACGTCGTAGATGCCGCGGAGCGTCACGCCGAGTTCTTCCGCCTCGGCCGTCACCCCTTCGACCGACTCGACCGCGCGCTCGATATCGCGGCGCGCGAGCTCGAGCTCGTTGCGAAGATCGCGACGGAATACGGCATACATGGCGTACTGCGTGAGGGGGACATCGCCCGCGGTGCCGGCCTCGTTCGGCGCGTCGGCTGGGGCTGCAGAATCGCTGTGGGTCATGGTGCTCAGTCTAGGAACCTTCCTGATGCGCGGCGCGCCGGAACTGGCGCGGATACTCAGGGGGAGCATCCGCGATGGCGACGGATGGCGGGAGCGCGAGTCGGCTCAGCGCAGCCTACGCGCGACGAAGATGCCGCCGACGACCGCGCCCGCGACAGCGACGACCGCACCGAGTGCGAGGCCGCCGATGAGGAGCGGATTGTCGTCCCACTGCTTAGCGAGCTGCTCGCGGCCCGAGTCGAGGAATTCCTGACCGCGGGCGCGCACGTCGAGCTTGTACTCGAGGGCGTCGAGCGTCTGCGCGAGCTCGTCGCGCGCCGAGTCGATGTCGCGGCGGAGCTCGCCGTCGCTACGCGTGTCTTTGACTTTCTCGGGCTTCGGCTCGTCCGGCACCGGCGGCGCCTCGACGCGCGGGGCCGCGACGGGGTGAGCGTAGCCGGGCTGCTGGTCGCTACTCATACTTGCCGAGTCCCTTCACTGCGTTGACGTCTTGCTTGACGCTTTCGATCGTGTTCGCCGGCGTGAGGGGCAGGCTGCGGCGCAGCGCGAGGTAGCCGGCGAGGCCGAGGATGATCGTGAGCAGCAGGAACGCGCCCGCGACGATGAGGGCCGAGAGCCACGGGGCGAAGGCCTCGTTGAGACCGAGGATCGCCGCCGTCACGAGCACGACCCAGAGGGTGAGCGCGAAGAACGCGGCGACGGCGAACAGGCCGATGCTCGTGCCGAGCACGATGCCCTTCGCCATGAGCTCGCGCTTGGCGCGCTCGAGCTCGTCTTTCGCGAGCTTGACGAAGAGGCGGGGCGTGTCGGCGATGAGCGTGCCGAGCGACGCGCCCTCCTTGGGGTTGCGGCGCGCGTTGAAGCCCGGCCTCGGGAACGGCGCGCGCAGGGGCTCGCGGTCGTCGGCCGGGCCGGCGTGCCCAGTGGCGTCGCCGTTCACCGCGCGACCGAGCCGGTCGTCCGCGGCCTGTGCCTGATTGCTGCTCATGGCTTCCTCCTCCGCACGCGAGACGTGCTGCGACTACTTCGTCTCGCGCGACGACTTCTTCGCGTCGATAACGCGGTTCGTGAGGGTCTTGACGCCGTCGAGGGCAGCATCGCCCGCCTTCGCCGCAGCCACCTTCACGCCGTCCTCGACCTTGCCGACTTGCTGCTGCACTGGCTTCGACTGCCACACGTTCTTGGCGGCTTCGGCGATCTGGTCGTAGCGTTTGCGGCCGGCGCGAGCGCCGAGCACGTAACCGACGATGAGTCCGATGACGAACACGAGCTTCTTCATGACACTCCGATCAGCATGATGCCCGCCTTGCCCGGGCGACCCTCTCAAGGCTAGTGCCACGGATGCTCCACGCGACACCAGAAGACCGATCCGGTCGCACGGCGGTGCGGACGCGGCTGCGGCGGGAGGCGCGGCAGGCGGTGGGTGCCGGCGACGTGGTGCGCGGTGCGGCGAGGCCATGGTCGTGGCCGAGGCGAGTCGCACGGCGAGGCCGCCGCCGGACGAAAGGCGCCCGATTCAGCGGTCGGTCAGTGCATCGGCGGCGCGCTCGGCGGACGGGACGACGGTCGCGAGCCCCGTGCCGGCGATCCAGGTGCCGGCGGCCTCGAGCCCGGGAATCCCGGCGATGCGCTCGCGCATCGCGTCGAGTGCTTCGGCCCGCCCGATCCGCGCGGCGGGGTACGGGATGCGCCACTCCCGTCGCGCGAGTCCGCGGAGTCGGGTGCGATCGAGCGTCACGCCGAGCAGCGCCGAGGCGTCGCGCAGTGCGAGGTCGGCCAGGTCGTCGTCGGGCATGCCCCGCGTGAGCGGTGCCGGTCCCCCTGATCCCGCAGTAGTCCTCGAGCCCGTCGAATGGACCGGCCGCCCGGTGACCGCTCCGGCTCCTCGCGCCGGGAACACCGCCGCCGCCGAGTCGCTTGCCGCGCTCGAGCTGGTGCTCGCCGGCCGCACGGCCAAGCCGGCCGCCCGCTCGGGCCCGTACGACAGTCGGAGCACGTGCGTCCCTGCCGGGACGCGCTCGGCCAGCCACGCCCACTTCGCCGTGACGTGCGTGAGCGCCTTCGCGCGCACCTCGCCGGGCGGATCACCGACGAGCACGCCGGTGCCGCGCGGGAACGCGTCCAGCTCTGGCGCCGCGACGAGCAGGGCGACGACCTCTGCGGGATTGATCGGCGGGTCTGCGTCGCGCGAGTCTGCGTCGCGCTCGGAGGCGCCGCGCGAGTCGGCAACGCCGCGCGGATCCGCCTCGTCGTCCGGACCGAGCCCATCGACGACGATCCCGTTCGCGACCGGATCCACGGTGACGAGCGCGGCGCGACCGCGCACCTCGTCGCCTCCCGCGAGAGCAGCCGTCCACGCGCATCCAGTGCCGGTGGCGGAGTGGCCTGATTCGAGAGCATCATCGGCAGTGGTGCCATGAGCGATCGCCTGCCCGCGCTGACCAACCGCATCGGTGCCGCGAAGCGCGGTCACGCGGG
>JBQDJW010000069.1:0-3664 GCA_052086425.1 Pseudoclavibacter sp.
GGGCTCGTGGCGATCCTCGGCTCGCAGCCCGACATCGAGGTCGTCGCGCAGGCGACCGACGGCGTCGAGGCGCTGGCCCGCACCCGCAGCCATACACCGGACGTCGTTCTCATGGACGTGCGCATGCCGAACCTCAACGGCATCGAGGCGACGAGCGCGATCATGAACGACGAGCGCTCGCAGCACCGGCCGCGCGTGGTCATGCTCACGACGTTCGACGTCGACGACTACGTGTTCGCGGCGCTGCGGGCGGGCGCGAGCGGGTTCCTCGTCAAAGACGCAGCCCCGGACGACCTCATCGACGCCGTGCGCACCGCTGACGCGGGCGACGCGATCCTCTCGCCCCGGGTGACCACCCGCCTCGTCGAGACGTTCGCGGGCGCACCCGAGCCGCGCATCCCGGCTGCGAAGGTGTTGGGCGAACTCACCGACCGCGAGCGCGAGGTATTCGTTCGGATGGCAGCGGGCCGCTCGAACGGCGAGATCGCGAGCGAGCTCTTCATCGCCGAGCAGACGACGAAATCGCACGTCAGCCGTATCCTGACGAAGCTCGGGCTGCGCGACCGCGTGCACGCGGTGGTGCTTGCCTACGAGTCCGGCGTGGTGCTGCCCGGCCGGGGCTGAGCGACGGCCAGCCCGCCCGCGATGCAAGACGCCGCCGAAGCCGTACGGCCACTAGGCTGAGTCGCATGAGGAAGCTCGTCTCGGCCGCAGTCGCAGTCGTGCTGGCGTGCGTGTTCGCGCTGGGCGGCGCTGCCCCGGCGAGCGCGATGCCGCTGTTCGTCACGATCGACGGCGACGAGCCGCTCACCCTCGACGTCGAGAGTTCCGACTCCGTTCAGCAGGTGAAGCACAAGATCAGGGATGAGACCGACATTCCCGTCGACGACCAGGCGTTGCTCTACGACGATCTCGTGCTCGAGGACGGCCGCACGCTGGGCGACTACGACATTCCGGCAGACGCGACGTTGACGCTGGTCGCAGCCCTGCAGTGGATCGACACCGACCTGACCGTGCCGGTCGTGAACGAACCGTACGAAGACGGGGTCGCCGCACGCGGCGGCGGCGCGACCTATGCCGTCTCGGCGGGCACCCTGCCGGCCGGCCTCTCGCTCGACGGCGAGACCGGCTCCGTTTCGGGAACCCCGACCGCGCCTGGCGCCTACGCCTTCACACTCACGGCGAGCAACCTTCTCGGCACCATCTCGCACGAGTTCGCGGGCGAGATCGCGCCAGAGCCGACGCCAACAGCAACAGCAACAGCAACAGCGACCCCCACTCCGTCCTCGTCACCCACGCCCACCGCGCCTTCGACGACGCATGACGGCTCCGCGACGCCCCCTCCCGCCACCACGTCGCCCGCGCGAGCAGGCGAAGATCTCGCTCCGACCGGCGTTTCGATGACCATCTGGATGATCGTGGCAGGGATCGGCGCCATCGCCCTCGGGCTCGGCACACTCGCCCTCACCCGCAGGCCGAACGACCGCTAGCCCCGCGCCACGCAGCCCGGCGCCACTCAGCCCGGCACCACTCAGCCCGGCACGGCGCCGCAGCGCCCCGGGTCCAGCGCATCCCACGCGACAAGCGCCGCGAACGCGGTCGTGCTGGCCTACGAGTCCGGCGTGGTACTGCTCGGCCGGGGCTGAGCGACGGCGACGAGGCCGTCGACCTCGGTCAAGAACGCGGTCACCTCGGCCGAGAACCGTTCGGGCGATTCGAGCTGCGCCCAGTGGCCGGTCTCGGGAACCATGACGAGTCGCGCGTTCGGCATCCGCCGCGCCGCGCGCTGCGAACCGCCAGGGTCGACGAGCGGATCGTTCGCCCCGTGGAAGAACAGGGCAGGAGCCGAGATTCGTTGCACGACCGGCAACAGGTTGTTTCGCATGCCGAATCGGCCGATCGCCTCGCGGTTGTAGGTCGCGTACCCAAGCCCGGCGCCGGGAGCGTGGGCTTCGCGCACGAACTCGTCGAGCAGCGTTTTCGGCAGCGCGTCGGGATCGTGAACCATGGCGCGGATCGACATGCCCGTGAACCGATTCGCGACCCACGCGAACGCCGACAGCAGTGGAAGCGGCAGCTGAACCGCGGCGTAGGCGGCGATCTGCGCAGCAGGCCCGAAACCCTCGCCGCGCAGACCGCCCGGCGCGACGAGGACGAGCCCCTCCACCGCATCGGCGTGGCGCAGACCGATGTTCAGCACGACGTCGCCGCCCATCGAGACGCCCACGAACACCGCTCGAACGATGCCGATGCTGCGTGCAACACCGACGATGAGATCGGCCATGGCCGCCGGCCCGCCGACAGGTGCGACATGCATGCTTCCGCCGAAGCCAGGCAGATCGATGCCGACGACGCGCCGGTCGCCCCCGAACGCGTCGTAGCTGTGGAACCAGGAGATCGCCGAGTTGTCGGAGCCCCCGCCGTGCACCAGGACGAGCGGCGGGAGGTCGCTCGCTGCGCCCCCGACGAGAACGCGCACCTCACCCCCGTCGACCGCGACGTACTGCTCGGTGGTTCCTGCCGGGATGAGTCGGTCCATGTCTGGATGATCGCAGCCGCCGCTGCGCGCGACCCGCGGGCCGGATGGAGGGGCCAACGCGTCCCCCGCCTCCCAGGCGGCCGAACCCGCCAGTGCGCGCCCTACGCCTCGGCGGCCTCGGCGCGCTCGACGTCGTCGACCGGAAGCTCTGGCGGCTGGCGGCGGAACCCGCGCGTCACGAACGCGAGGATCACGACGCCGACCCCAAGCCAGACGACCCCGAGTGTGATGGCGTTCAGGTCGAGCTGCGTCAGCAGGAACCCGATGACGACGACGCCGATGATCGGGGACACGAGATACAGCAGCATCCCGAGCCGCTCCCCCGCGCGGCGCCGCTTGGCCCAGTAGACGATGACCGACACGTTGACCATGATGAAGGCGATGAACGCGCCGAAGTTGATGAACGAGGTCGACGTCGCGACGTCCATGAAGATGGCGATGAGGCCGACGACCGCAATGGCCAGAATGCTGAACATCGGCGTGCGGAAGCGCGGGCTGAGTGCGCCGAAGATGCGGCGCGGCAACACGCCGTCGCGGCCCATCGCATAGAGCAGGCGGCTGCCTGCGGCCTGCGCCGCGATGCCGGACGTGAACTGCGCGACGACGAGCGCGGCGAGGAAGACCGCGCCGAAGAACGCGCCGCCGATGCGGGTCGCGATCTCGAACGCGGCCGCGTCGGCGTTGTCGAACACGCCGCCCGGGTGCACGAGTTGCACCGCGTACGACACGACCACGAAGATGCCGCCGCCGATGAGCGCGACGAGCATGATCGCCTTCGGCACGGTCTTGCGCGGCTCGACGGTCTCTTCGGTGAGCGTCGTGACGGCGTCGAAGCCGAGGAACGAATAGGCCGCGATGGCCGCGCCGCCCGCGATGCCGGTCAGGCCGATGTCGATGCCCGTGAACGGGGTCGCGCTGATGAGGGCGCCCGCCCCGTCGACGCGCGCGACGTCGACGAGCGCGAGCACGACGAAGAACACGATCACGAGGATCTGGAACGCCATGAGCACGAGGTTCACGCGGTCGGCCACCTTGATCCCGACCAGGTTCAGCACGGTCGTGAGCACGATGAACCCGAGGATCCACACGGCCATCGGCACGGCCGGGAACTGCGCCTGCAGATAC
>JBQDJW010000069.1:3674-8726 GCA_052086425.1 Pseudoclavibacter sp.
GCCGATGAGCCAGATCACCATCGGCAGGAACAGGTAGTCGAGCAGCGTCGCCCAGCCCACCAAGAACCCGATGCGCCCGTCGATCGTGCGGCGCACGTACGTGTAGGCCGAGCCGGCGACGGGGTAGGCGGCGGCCATGCGCCCGTAACTGTTGGCGGTGAACAGCATGGCGACGAGGGCGAGCAGGTAGGCGCTCGCGCTCGCGCCGCCGGTCTGCGACGCGATGACGCCGAAGATGCCGAGCACGATGAGTGGCGTCAGATAGGCGAGCCCGAAGATGACGAGCGACGGCAGCCGCAGCGTGCGAGTGAGCTTCGTGGCGGTATCGGTCATGGGATGCTCCAGGGGTTTGGCGTCGGCAGCTCAGCCGCGCGAGGGGGTGCCGTTTCGAGGTCCGCGCGGCGCCCACGTCGCGGGGTCGATGCGGCCGTCATACATGGGCAAGGGGATGCTCGCGTCGCCAGGGGCGAACTGCGACCAGACGCGATTGCTGCCGGCGGTGCCGTCTCGGCGCACCTGGGCGACGCGCTCGGGGTCGACCGGCACGACGAGCGTGGTCTCGCCGAGGGATGCCTCGCCGACGACGAACCCTTCGGGGTCGACGGCGATGCTGCGGCCTCGCCCGACGGGGTCGGCGCAGTTCACGCTCAGCACGTAGTTCTGATTCGCAATCGCGTTGGCGCGGGCGAGCACGAGCTCCTGCTCGCGGTCGGGCGTCGTGGTCTTGACGATGTTCAGCACCACGTCCGCGCCGAGCCAGGCGAGCTGCCGCGAGTGCTCGGGGAACCACGCGTCGTAGCAGATCGAGAGCCCCGCGGTGAGGGCGGCGGGATGCGCGTCGGCGTGGTCCGCGGACGTCGCGTCGGCGACCGTCCCGGCAGCGGGGATCGGCGCATCCGGCCTGATCGGCGCGACAACGAACTCGGTTCCCGGAACGTGCGGCTCGAACGGCCGCCACGGGAACATCTTGCGGTAGCGGGCGCGCATGCCGCCGTCGGGGGCGAAGAGCAGCTGCGTGTTGAAGAACTCGCCGCGCGGTCCCCGCTCGCCGATGCTGCCTGGCACGAGCCAGATGCCGTGCTGCTTCGCGATCGCGCCGATGGCGCGCACCTCGCTCGAATCGAGCGCGACCGCGGCGGCCTCGAGCGCGGCGGGCCGCTCGGCCTCGGGCAGGTGCTCGGTGCCGTGCAGGTGCATCTCGGGGTACACGAGGAGGTCGATCCCTGGGTGCTTCCCCATCGTCGAGGCGATGTCGTCCGCGAACTGCTCGAGCGGCGCGTCGATCGCAAGCGGTACGCGCTGCGCGAGTCCGACGTTGAATGGTGAGCTGTGCATCCTTGCCTCTCGGTCACCTGATTTAATTGATCACTTTGAGCACTATAGATCGACGCGAGGCTACGATCAAGACATGCCGCAACTCGGGACATCGACGGAGACGACCTCCGCTCCCGCCCCGGCGGACGCGCTCTTCACGGCGCCGGGTGCCGCCGCCCTCACGCGACTGTCTGCCGTCGAGACGGTGCGGGCGCGCATCCTGCTCTCGATCGAACACGGCCTGCTTGCGACGGGCAGCCGCCTGCCGAAGCTCGCGACGATCGCCGAGGGTCTCGAGGTGAGCCAGATCAGCGCGAGGCGCGCGCTCGAGAGCCTCGTTGCCGACGGCGTGCTCGTGCGGCGGCGCGGCAGGGGCGGCGGCACGTTCGTGGCGGATGCTCCCCCGCGGCTCGAAGACACGTCGGTCGGCGCCTATCGCGCGGACGAGCGGGCGATCCGGCGCCTCATCGATCAGCGACTCCTCATGGAGTGCGCGCTGCACTACGAGTCGGCGCTCGTCGCGACGCCCGAGCAGTGCGACGAGCTCGAAGCGCTCCTCGTGCAGTCGGAGACGGCCGAGAACTGGCTCGAGCACCACGGACCCGACAGCCGGTTCCACCACCTGAGCGTCGAGATCAGCGGGCGGCCCGAGGTGTCGACCTACCTCGTGGCGTACGAGGCGCTGCTGAAGTACTTCGTGCCGTACCCCATGCACGAGCTCAAGACATCGTGGCGCGAGCACCGCGCGCTCATCGACGCTTTCCGGCGGCACGACGCCGCGGCCGCCGTCGCGATCACGCGCGACCACGTCGCCGCCCTGCACCGCGAGATGTTCGTCGCGCTGCCGCGCTGAGACAGCGGGCCGGGCCCCGCACCTCGCCCGGCGCACGGCAACGCCGAGCACCAGGTCACGGTGCGAGCCGAGGTGTCCCGGATGCGTCGGGTCGTGGGTGCGCTGCTCGCGACGGGCCCCTATCGCCTCGCGGACGGCGTCTCGCTCGAGGTGCTCGGGGTGGTGTGAGGGGCCCCCATCGATCAGTGCGCTTGTCGACGGGTCGATACCCCGCCACGCCTACCCGCAGGTGTCGCAGACGCCCGTCGCGGGCAGCGCCATGAAGCATGTCTGACACACGCCGTGGTCGCGGGGCTCGACCGCGCGCGACTGCCGGGGCGCGACCTCGCGGGGCTCGCGCGCCGCACCCGCAGTGGCGCGTCCGCTCGCGCGACCCGACGCATCCGAACCCGAACGCGACCCGGCCGACGCCCGTGAACCGGCCGCCTGGCGCGCCGCTGACCCGTGCAGCGGATGCGTCACGCCCCACAGCCCACCGCGCTCGCTCTGCCACCGGTCGGCGTCTTCGCCGAGGGTGAGCAAGATCTCGATCTCGGCCCGGAATCCCTGCGTGTAGCCGGGATGAATTTGCAGGGGCGAACCATGCGAGCGCCGAACGACCTTGATGTACCCGCCGCGCTGATAGAACCCGATGGCGTCGATCGAATCCATGAACGAGCGGATGAATTCGTGATTGCCCTCGGGAATCCTCGCCCCCTCGAGGGCTTCATCGAGCGTGGCATACCGCGTGCCGTCGCTGCGCGACGCCGTCCTGCCGCCCGTATCTGCTGCACTCATGACCTGTCTCCTGGAGACACCTTCACTACCCGCTGCACTCGTCACAGTCTAGTGCCGCGCAGCGCGCGGCGCGCCGGGCGCCCGCGACCCCGGACGCGCCTATCCCCCGTGCTCGGCGAGCCAGTCGGTCGCGATCGTCGAGGCGGGCAGCTCCTCGTTCACGCTGCGTGCGTTGAGGGCGATGAGCTCGTCGGCCGTCAGCTGCGCGCTCAGCGCGTTGACCACCTCGGCGGCCCCGTCGTCGACGCGTTCGCTCGCGAGCGGCACGACGTGCGATGCGAGGAAGAGCCCCTCCGGGTCTTCGAGCACGACGAGGTCGTTCTCGGCGATGGTCGGGTCGGCCGTGTAGACGATCGCGAGCTGGATGTCGCCGTCTTCGAGCGCCTTGATCGTGAGCGGGCCGCCGCCGTCTTCAACCGGGGAGAAGCCGGCCTCGACACCGTACGCGTCAGCCAGCCCCTGCGGCCCGTTCGGGCGCGACTCGGCCTCGCTGTTGGCGCCGAGCGTCAGCGGCTCGGTCACGTTCGCGAGGTCGGCGATCGTCGTGAGGTCCCATTCCTCGGCGAACGCGCGCGTGACGACGTACGAGTCCTGGTCGGTCGCGGGCGCCTGATCGAGCGGGCGCAGCCCCTCCGGCGCGGCTTCGGCGAGGGCGGCGTAGACGTCCTCGGAGAGGCGCGCATCCGTATCGGGCACCAAGTACTGCAGCACCGGGCCCGAGTACTCGGGGAACAGGTCGATGGCCCCCGCTTCGATCTCGGGCAAGTACACCTCGCGCTGGCCGATCCGGAACTGCCGGTCGACCTCATAGCCCGCGCCCTCGAGCGCTTGCGCGTAGATCTCGGCGATGATCTCGTTCGAGTAGTAGTCCTGCGAACCGATCACGATCGGTCCGTCGGCCGCGGGTTCGCCCTCGCTCCCACCTTCTGCGAGCGGATCCGCGCTCGCGCAGCCGGTCAACGCGAGCGCCGCGACGGCGATGCTCGCGAGCGAGGAAATGGTGGTCCGACGCTTCATAATCTGTCCTCTTCCGTGCCGTATCGGCGTGATCTGGTGGAGCGATTCGGGTGATGCGTGTGGCGCGAGTCGAGTGCCGGCTGCGGGGCGCGGTCGCCGACCGACATGTTGCCGACAGATGCGGACATTCGTCGTCCTGATTCAACCCGCGAGCCCGCAGGGTTCGCGACGACGCGCACGGCACGGCGCTGCGCGCCGGCGAGCAGCAGCTCGAGCACGAGGGCGATCGCGATGACGATGATCGCGCCGCCGAGCATCTGCCCGTAGTCGGCGGTCTTGAGCCCGGCGAAGATGTACCGCCCGACGCCGGAGTCGGACGTGTACGCCGCGAGCGTCGCCGTCGCGACGACCTGCAGCGTCGCGGCCCGCAGCCCGCCGATGATGACGGGAAGGGCGAGCGGCAGCTCGACGCGCGTGACGACCTGCAGCGGCGTCATGCCGATCGCACTCGCCGAATCCGGGATATCGCGCGAGATCGCCTGCACGCCGGCGTAGGTTCCGGCGAGCAGCGACGGGATCGCGAGCACGATGAGGGCGAGCAGCGGTGCCCCGAGGCCGATGCCGAGCCACAGCCCGAACAGGGTCAGCAGCCCGAGCGTCGGAATCGCCCGCGCGGCGCCCGTCACGGCGGCGACGGCCGCCGCTCCCCGTCGCGCGTGGCCGACGAGCGCGCCGATCGGCAGCGCGATCGCCGCGGCGACAGCGATCGTCACGATCACGATCAACAGGTGCTCCCCCACCCGGGCGGGTATGCCGGATGCGCCGCTCCAGTTGACCGGATCGGCCAGCCAGGCGAACGCGTCGAGCAGCAGGTTCATCGCGCCACCCTCGTCCAGGGCGAGAGCGCGCGGCCCGCGAGCAGCAGCAGGTCGTCGAACACGAGCGCGAGCACGACGACGGCCACGATGCCGGTGACGACCTCGCCGGTGCTGCCGCGCTGAAACCCGTCGGTGAGCATCGAGCCGAGGCCGGGGACGCCGATGAGCGCGCCGATCGTCACGAGCCCGATCGTCGAGACGGTGATGACCCGGATGCCCGACAGCAGTACCGGGACGGCGAGCGGCAGGTCGACGCGACAGAGAATCGTGCGG
>JBQDJW010000070.1:0-5856 GCA_052086425.1 Pseudoclavibacter sp.
ATCGCGACGGACGCGGGCTGGAAATGCGCGCTCCCCGGGCAGCTCGCAGAGCACATTTCCAGCCCGCGTGCGGTGAGGTCGCGCAGGGAAGTTCTCAGGGCGCAGGCCGGGTCGCCGTCAGGGGCGTACGCCGCGGAGGAAGACGTCCATCACCGAGGTCGTCAGCTCGTCGATCTGCCCCGGCTCGATGATGCCGCCGACCGTGATGCTCGCGATGCCCTGAAGCGGCGCGAAGATCACGAGGCCGAGCCGGTCTGGGTCTCCCTGGCGGAGCATCCCGGACTCCTGTCCCTCCATGATGAGGTCGTTCATCAGGCCGAACGGGCCCGCGACGGCATCGAGCACGGCGGTCGCCTCCGGCCGGTGCTTACTCGCGTACATGAGTTCGAGCAGGGCCGCGTGCTCGGCGGCGAAGCGGGTGTACGCGGCCGCGACGGCGCGTATCCGTGCCTCGATGTCGGCAGTTGCGCCGTCGCCGGCGCCGTCGCGCGCGGCGAGCAGCGCCTCGTGCAGCCGCTCGAACCCGATGATCGCCAGGGCGTCGAGCACGGCTTGCCGATCGGCGAAGTGCCGCCGGGGCGCGCCGTGGCTGACGCCGACATCGCGAGCGAGGTCGCGCAGGGAGAGCCTGTCGGCACCGCCGCGCACGAGATACCTCTCGGCCGCTTCGAGCAGCGAGGCGCGCAGATTGCCGTGGTGGTACGGGCGATCGGATGCTGGAGCCGGCATCCGTCAACGATAACGCAAAGTAGTCATTGACTACACCGAGGGTCGCGCCTAGAATGTTGCTCATGACTACATTCGATGTCGACCGGATCCCAGACCTCGGCGGACGTGTGTTCGTCGTCACCGGCGCCAACAGCGGCATCGGGCGCGCCGCGGCGAGCGCCCTCGCATCGAAGGGCGCGCGAGTCGTGCTCGCCGTGCGCGCCGTCGAGAAGGGGCGCGCAGCCGCGGAATCGATGTCTGGCGACGTCGAGGTGCGTCGGCTCGACCTGGCCGACCTCGCCTCGGTGCGCGAGTTCGCCGAGTCGTTCGACGGGCAGATCGACACGCTCATCAACAACGCAGGCGTCATGATTCCCCCGATGACGCGCACCGCCGACGGCTTCGAGCTCCAGTTCGGCACCAACCATCTCGGGCACTTCGCGCTCACGAACCTGCTGCTGCCGCGCATCCGGCGACGCATCGTGACCGTCTCGTCGATCGCCCACCGCACCGGAGCGATCGACTTCGACGACCTCAACTGGGATCGAAAGCCCTACAGCGCGGCGGCGGCGTACGGGCAGTCGAAGCTCGCGAACCTGCTGTTCACCGCCGAGCTCCAGCGGCGGTTGGATGCGGTCGGATCGAACGTGATCGCGACTGCGGCGCATCCGGGCTTTGCTGCGACGAACCTCGTGCGGCCGGATGGGCGCCGGATTCAGGATGCGATCGCCGCGGTCACCGGCATCATCGGCCAGCGCGACCGGGCCGGCGCGCTGCCGACGCTGTACGCCGCGGTCACGGCCGTGCCCGGAAACAGCTACGCCGGTCCGCGCGGATTCCTCGAGGTGCGCGGCGCGCCCCGACTGGTCGGTCGCGCATCCACCGCGAACGACGTCGAGGTCGCCGCCCGCCTCTGGACGGCGTCGGAGGAGCTGACGGGGGTGTCGTTCCCGCGCGAGGTGCTGGTTCGGTAGCGAGCGCGCGCGGTCGCCTTCGCATCGCGCTCAGCCCTCCGGTGCCTGAGGAGGCCGCGGAGCGGCCGTCTCGAAGGCGGGTCGCCGACCTTGTTGTCCGTTTGGAGGGCTCCTGACGCAGGAGCCGGGATATACGCGTTTGCTGCGTCAGGAGCCCTCTGAACTGCCAGCGCGGCGGGGCACGTTCTTGCGTGGCGCCCTTCGAGATGCTGCCTCTGGAGTCTCTGCAGGGGGCTGAACATGCCGAACGCGCCGAATGCCGATGTCTCAGGAAGATCTCTCCCTGTCCACTTGCGCAAGTTCTTTACAGGTGTAAATTATGTGTCGTGAGTGAGCAGCATCCGACCGGCATCGCGAAGACCGACCCGAGGCGCGCGCGGTCGCGTCAGGCGATGATCGACGCCATCACCTCGCTGCTCGACGCAGCCGCGCTCGCGGCGCCCGACAACGCCCCGTCGATCGGCGTCAGCGAGGTCGTGCGCGCGGCCGGCGTGAGCCGGCCCACCTTCTACGAGCACTTCGGCGACCTCGGCACGCTCATGCGCGCCGCCGCCCTCGCGCGGCTCGAGGCGTCGTTCACGGCGGCCCACCCGCCGGGGCTCGACGACGACTGGCCGTGGTTCACCAGAGGCGCGATCCGCGGCCTGATCCAAGACCTCGTCGCCCACGTCGGGTTCTTCCGGCTCGTGCTCGCGGGCCCCGGTGGGGCTGCACTGCGTATCGATGTCACGCGCTTCGTCGCGGGCCGCCTGCTCGATATCTCGCCCCTCGGCGTGACCCTCGAACGGCGAAGCGGGCCCGAGAGCGCGCGCGACCGGGCCGAGTTCCTCGCTGCCGGTGTCGTGTGGCACGTGCTGCGCTGGCTCGAAACCGACGAAGCGACGGCCGTCGGCGCGCACGACGCGACCAGCGCCCTCGCCGATCGCGTGCACTCGCTCCTCCTCACCTCCTCGGGCGCGACCGAGGCTGACCTCCGGGCCGCGCTCGACGCCGCTCCGCCCGCATCCGACTCGCCTGCACCCGACTCGAAAGAAGATGATCGCTCGTGACCTCGTTCACCGATGCGCAGAGCCGCTCCCACAAGGGGCGCAAGACTCTGATTGTGCTGTTCGGCATCGCGATCGTGCCGCTGATCTACGCGGGCGCGCTCGTCTGGGCGAACCAAGATCCGACGGGCCGCCTCGACCACATCGCTGCAGCCGTCGTGAACCTCGACGAGGGGGCAACGAGCCCCGAGGCGGCGGGCGACGATTCGGCGGGTGACGATGCGTCGGGCACGGGCACGGGCACGAAGAGCGACGGCGACGAGGTCGACCTCGGCCAGACGCTGACCGACGAGCTGGTCGACGCCGACGACGGGAAGAACTTCTCGTGGACCGAGCTGAGCGCGGAGGACGCGCAGCAGCGGCTCGATAACGGCGACGTGCTCGCCGTGCTGACGATCCCCCAGGAATTCTCGGCGAACGCCGTGTCGGTCGGCAGTGACGACCCCCTCGCCGCAAAAGTCGCGAAGCTCACGATCACGACCAATGACGGCGCGAACATGATCGTCGGCAACATCGGGCTCACGGTCGGCACCGCCGTCGCCGACACGCTCTCGTCGGAGGTGTCGGACAACTACCTGCAGAACATCTACGCCGGGTTCACCACGATCCACGGCAGCGTGACCGACGCCGCCGACGGTGCGACGCAGCTGAGCGACGGCGCGGACGAGGCCGCGGAGGGCTCGGGCCAGCTCATGATCGGCCTCGGCGACCTGCGCGACGGCGCAAGCGCGCTCGCCAACGGGTCGGCCTCCCTCGCCGACGGCGCGGGCACGCTCTCGTCGGGCGCGAACGAACTTGCCGCGGGCATCTCGTCCGCCTCGGCAGGCGCGCAGCAGCTCCAGGCCGGAGCGGGCGACGCGCAAACAGGCGCGCAGCAGCTCGCCGACGGCCTCGTCGAGCTCGATGCGAAAACCACCGATCTGCCAGCCCAGGCCCAGCAGCTCAGCGACGGCGCGACGTCGCTCGCGAACGGCGCGTCGACGCTCGACGCAGGTCTCGGCGGTCTCGCGACCGGCGCACAATCGGTCGAAGACGGCGCGGGCGCCCTCGCGTCCGGCGCCGACACGGCGCTGTCGGGCGCGCAGGGACTGCAGTCGGGCGCATCGCAGCTCGCCGGCAGCACGCCCCAGCTCGCCGCGGGCGCGAACGACGTCTCGAACGGGCTCGCCGCGCTCGTCGCCAACTACGACGCGATGACCGACGAGGAGCGCGAGGCGCAGCTCGCCCAGCTCGCGAGCGCGGCGAGCGCCGTGAGCGACGGCGCCACGACGGTCGACGCCGGCGCCGCCGACCTCGACGCCGGGGCGACGACCCTCGTCGGCTCGGCCGCAGACGGCACGGGCCTCGCCGCCCTGCAGACGGGCGCGCACGACGTGGCCGACGGCGCGACGCAGGTCTCCGACGGCGCCGACAGCGCGCAGAGCGGCGCGAAGTCGCTCGTCGATGGCGCTGGCAAGCTCGGCGACGTCGCCGGTGCGCTCTCGAGCGGTGCCGGCGAGCTGACGGGCGCGATCTCGACCGCAGCAGATGGCTCGGCCTCCCTCGCATCCGGCATCGATCAGCTCGCCGCCGGGAGCACCGACCTCGCGACCGGCCTCGGCACGGCCGAAACCGGCGCGAACGAGCTCGCGAGCGGCTCGGCCGCACTGGCGAGCTCGGCGACGACCCTCTCCGACGGCGCCAGCGCCCTCTCGGACGGCACCGTCGACGCCGCCAACGGCGCGCAGTCGCTCGACGACGGACTCGGCGACCTCGCCAGCGGAAGCTCCGAGCTCGAAGACGGTCTCGCATCCGGACTCGACGACATCCCCTCCTACACCGAGAACGAGCAACACGAACTCGCCGACGTCGCCTCGTCGCCCGTCGAACTCGACACGCAGCGCCTCAACGAGGTGCCCGGCTACGGGGTCGGCCTCGCGCCGTACTTCATGGCGCTCGCGCTCTGGGTCGGCGGCATGAGCTTCTACATGATGATGCCCGCGCTCAACGAGCGGGTGATCCGCGGCGGCCGCCCCGCGAGCGTCGCGGCACTGCGCAGCTACCTGCCCGGCGCCGCCATGGGTGTCGTGCAGAGCCTGCTGATGGTCGTGATCGTGCACTTCGCGGTCGGCGTCGAGGTCGCGAACCTGCCGGGTCTCTTCCTCATGGCGTTCTTCGCGAGCATCACGTTCCTCGCGATCAACCAGGCGTTCATCGCGATCTTCGGGTCGCCCGGCCGCTTCGGGGCGCTGTTGCTGGTCGTGGTGCAGCTCGCCTCGGCCGGCGGTACCTACCCGATCGAGACGTCGCCCGCGTTCTTCCAGGCCCTGCATGGGTTCCTCCCGCTCACGTACGTCGTCGAGGCGTTCCGGTCGCTCACGGCGGGCGGCACGATCGGCATCGCCGAGGCCATCGCGGCGCTGAGCACGTGGCTCGTGATCGCCATCGCGGCCACGACGTTCGCGGTGTGGAGCGCCCGGAGGGCGAGCGTCGGCGCCGCCCTTGACCCGGCCTCGGCCGTGCCCGCTGCGGCGTGAGTCCGGATGCGCCGATTCGGCCGGATGCGCCGATTCGGCCGGATGCGCGGGTCCGGCCGGATGCGCGGGTCCGGCACGCGCGGGGCACCGGATGCGCCCGCTGCGAGCCAGGCGACCGCCACGCGACGTCAGAGCGCGGCGGCGATCGACCGCCCGACGGTGCGACCGGTGAAGACGCACCCGCCGAGGAACGTCCCCTCGAGCGCGTTGTACCCGTGCGCGCCGCCGCCGCCAAATCCGGCGGCCTCTCCGGCGGCGTACAGGCCCTCGATCGGGGCGCCGTCCGCGCCGAGGGCGCGCCCGTCGAGGTCGGACTGGATGCCGCCAAGCGACTTGCGCGTCAGCACCCAGAGGCGCACGGCGATGAGCGGGCCATGGGCGGGGTCGAGGATGCGGTGCGGCGCGACGGTGCGGAAGATGCGGTCGCCGAGGAACCGGCGGCTGTTTCGGATACCCATCACCTGGGCGTCTTTCGTATAGGAATTGTCGACCTCGTTGTCGCGGGCGCCGATCTGCCGCAGGATCTCGTCGTGCGACAGCAGGTCGTCGCCGGTCAGCTCGTTCATGCGCTCGACGAGATCGTCGAGCGTGTCGGCGACGATGACGTCGGCC
>JBQDJW010000070.1:5866-8615 GCA_052086425.1 Pseudoclavibacter sp.
TGCTCTTTGAACGCCTCGACCGGGCCGGTCGCCGAGCGCCCGAGCCTGGTGCGCAGCAGCAGCCCGAGGTCGCGACCCGTGAGGTCGGGGTTCTGCTCCGAGCCCGAGAGCGCGAACTCCTTCTTGATGATCGACTGGTTCAGCACGAACCACGAGTAGTCGTACTCGGCGATGTCTGGGGTGGTGCGGAGCAATCGCAGCGTGCCGAGCGTGTCGTAGCCGGGGACGCCAGGAGCCGGCAGCCGGCGCCCGCGGGCATCGAGCCAGATCGACGAGGGTCCTGGCAGGATGCGAATGCCGTGGTCCGGCCAGTTCGGCCGCCAATTCTGCAGCCCCTCGGTGTAGTGCCACATCCGATCGCGATTCACGAGCCTCGCGCCGCGCTCGCCTGCGATGTCGAGCATTCGGCCGTCGACAGAGGCGGGCACGCCCGAGATCATGCGCGTCGGCGGCGTGCCGAGCCGGTCGGGCCACCACGCGCGCACGCGATCGTGGTCGCCGCCGATGCCGCCGCTCGCGATCACGACCGCGGCCGCCCGCAGCTCGAACGTGCCGGCCGGGTCGCGGTTCGACGGCGCGCCGCGGCGGGATGCATCGGGCGCGAGCACGGTGCCGGCCACGCCGACGACGCGGCCGGCCTCGACCACGAGGTCGTCAACGCGGTGCCGGAACGCGAAGCGCACGAGGCCCGTCTGCGCGGCCTCGAGAGCCGCACGGGCGAACGGTCCCGAGATGCCGGTGCCTGTTCCCCACGGCACGTGGAATCGGGGCACGGAGTTGCCGTGCCCGCCCGCGGTACCGTCGCCCCGCTCGGCCCACCCGACGATCGGCGTGAACGTCACGCCCTGCTCGCGCAACCATGGCAGTTTGTCGCTCGCTGCGAACTCGACGTAGGCGCGGCCCCATTTCGCCGCCCACTCGTCTTCGGGGTTCTCCCCGTCGAGCCGGTCCCAGGCGGCCGAGCCCTGCCAGTCCTGCCAGGCGAGCTCGAACGAATCGCGCACGCCGAGCCGGCGCTGCATCGGCGAGTCGACGAGGAACATGCCGCCGAACGACCAGAAGGCCTGCCCGCCGAGGTTCGCCTCGTTCTCCTGCTCGACGATCAGCACGCGCTTGCCGGCCCGGGTCAGTTCGCGGCTGGTCACGAGGCCGGCGAGCCCTGCCCCGATGATGATGACGTCAGCGTCCACTCGGCCCCCTCGCGTCATGCCGCTTGATGGCAGCCTAGGCGCACGGGCGGCGCGCCTCCAGGAGTGATCTGGGGAGGGAAGTGGCCGGGTCGATCAGGGCAGGTGCTCGAGGTTGTGGACGAGGCGCACCCGCGCGAGGCGGTCGCCCTTGGCCGTCGCGAAGCCGAACGCGTGGGCGAAGTGCACGGTTCGGTCGCCGACCGTCCACGTGCCCCAGGCTGCGCCCTCCTTGCCGTGCGTGATCGCGCCGTCGAGGTGCGCCGCGGTGAGCGGGGCGCGCAGCGCGTCGAGCGCCGCGAAGGCGTCGTCGGCCCCGAGCACGACGCGCTCGGGCGACCCCGTCATGATCTCGAGCCGGATGCTCTGGTCGAGTAATGCGCGGACGACCGCGAGGTCTCCGGTCGCCAGCGCGCGTTCCCAATTCGCGATCGCGGCGTTCTTCGGCGAATTGCCGCAGTTCTCGACCCCGGTGACCTGCATGCCGACATCGTAGGGGGCGGGTCGGCAGGGGTCAGTCGATGACGATGAGCGCGTCGGTCGGCTGGAGAGCCCGCTCGGCGAACGAGACCGCTTCGGCGGTGCCGGTGAAGGTGTTGGCGCGGATGTCGACGGTCTGCAGGCGGTCGCCGCTCCCGTTGACGAGCATCGCGAACGGCGTCGCGTCGTTCGTGACGACGGTGACGGTTCGGCCGTCGGCCAGCAGCCTGGCCGTGTGCCGGACGGCCGCGGTCGAGTCGTCGGTCGTGGCGCGCAGGTGGTAGTTCATGGTGGTCTCCGATCGCGGGTCGTGGCGGCGCTGCCGCGCGGGTACTGCCGGGGATTCGGATGCGCCGATCATGTTGTTCATCGCATCTGGTCGTATCATGTGCCCAAGACTAATAGTTAGGCAAGTGCGAACTATGAGAATTTGGCGACAGTATGCTGGGGGAGTGATGGGGGACGAGCAGAAAGACCACGAGGACCGGCAAGACCAGCAGGACCCGGTTGCGCGGCTCATCGAGCAGATCGGTGGCGATCGAGCCGAGCTGGCAAGCCTGTTGATCGAGAACAAGCTGCAGCGGTTCCTCGAGCTCGACCTCACCGTGCAGCAGGTCAAGATCGTGCTGCTCGTCGCCAGCGGCGAGGCCGAGACCGGCAAAGATCTCGCCTTCGCCCTCGGCGTCAAGCCGTCGACCATCTCGGCGAGCGTCGAGAAGCTCGTGCAGCACGGGTACCTCGAACGCGTCGAGTCACCTGACGACCGCCGCGTGAAGCACCTCATCGCGGCCGAGCCCGGCCTCGCGCTCAACACCGAGCTGCTCGATCGGCGAGACGACTCGGAGTCCGTGCTGTCGCGGCTCGCCGTCGACGACCTCGCGGCACTCGCCCGTGGCACCCGGGCGCTGCTCGAGGCCTGCCGACAACAGTCGGACTAGCCTGCGCCTCCCCGAGGCCTTGCCGCGGTTCGGGCGATCGCGCGTGAGTTCCGACGCCGCGACATGACTCGCGACACCGCCAGGCTCCGGGCATCCGGACCCGGCAGCGCATCCGGACCCGGCAGCGCATCCGGTGCCGAGCCG
>JBQDJW010000071.1:0-8605 GCA_052086425.1 Pseudoclavibacter sp.
CGTGGCGGACGAGGCCGTCTCGGCCCTCGACGCCTCGGTCAAGGCGGGCGTGCTGCGCCTGCTTCGAGGTCTCACCGAGCGCATCGGCGTCGGCTACGTCTTCATCACGCACGACCTGCCGGTCGTGAAGAAGGTCGCAGACGAGGTCCACGTGATGCGCAATGGCGAGATCGTCGAATCCGGGCCGACGGCGAAGATCTTCGGCGCCCCGGAGCATCCATACACGAAATCACTGCTCGAGTCGGAGCTCACACTCGAAGCGATCGCGTAGCGCTGCGTCGCGCGATCGCGCCAACCCCCATTTGCGGCCAATCCCGCACCACAGCGACGGACAACGACGCTCGTCGACCCTTGAAAGGTACAACCCCATGTTGAAACGACCGAAATCTCTCCTCGCCGCGGTCGCGGTGGGTGCGGCGGCCGTGCTCGCCCTGACCGCGTGCGCCGGCGGCGGCAACGCCGCGGGTGGCGAGCGCGTGTACGTGCAGGCGATCGGGGCCGACCCCGAGAGCCTCAATCCGCAGCTCACGAACGGCGCCTCGGTGACGGCGCTCGCCGCGCCCCTTCTCGAGCCCCTGGTCGGTCTGACCGGCGAGTTCGAGGTCGTGCCACTGCTCGCCGACTCGTGGGAGTTCAGCGACGACGGACTCGACTTCACGCTGCACCTGCACGAGGGCGTGACGTGGCACGACGGCGAACCGTTCACGGCCGACGACGTCAAGTTCAACTTCGACGAGATCATGCCGCTCAACACCTACGGCCCTGCGATGACCGACAAGATCACCGAGACCGAGGTCGTCGACGAGCACACGGTCGTCGTGCACATGAGCGAGCAGTACGGGCCCATGCTGCAGACGCTCTCGCTCATGGTGCTGCTGCCGAAGCACATCTACGAGGGAACCGACTACATCACGAATCCGGCCAACGGCGAGCCGATCGGTACCGGCCCGCTCGTCTTCGAGTCGTTCCAGTCCGGCCGCGAGCTCGTGTACGTGAAGAACCCCGATTACTGGGGCGGCGAGGTGCAGGTCGATCGCGCCGTGTTCCCGATCATGTCCGACCCCAACACGCGCACGCTCGCGCTGATCAACGGTGAGGTCGACTCGGCTGAGGTCGACCCGTCGCAGGCCGATCAGATCGGAGAAATCCCCGAGCTCGTGCACCTCGAGAGCGGCTTCGTCCCGCAGTCGATGGTCGTCGAGATGAACGCGCAGAACGAATACCTCGAGTCGCCAGAGGTGCGCGCCGCGGTCTTCGCCGCGATCGACCGGCAGCAGATCGCCGACACCGCCATCGGTGGCGGCTGGGGGACACCCGCGACCGGGTTCCTGCCCGATTCTCTCGGCTGGGCGCTGAGCGAAGACGTGAACTTCGATGAGGACTTCCCTCGTGACGTCGACGCGATCAACCAGTCGCTCGACGACGCCGGCTTCCCGGAGGGTGCCGATGGCACGCGATTCACGCTCAACCTCACCTACATCACCGAGCTGGCCGACACCGCGCTCGCGGCCGAGCAACTGGTCTCGATGCTCGGCGAGGTCGGCATCGGGCTCAACCTCCAGTCGCTGACCTCGCCCGTGTTCACCGATCAGGTCTACACGCAGAGCGACTTCGACCTCGCCCTGCTGCGCACGACCGTCTCGGCCGACCCGAGCCTCGGCGTCTCCCGCTGGTACACGTGCAACCCCGACAAGATGGCGGCGCGCAACCCGTCCGGCATTTGCGACCCCGAGATCGACGAGGCCGCCGCCGGAGCGCTCTCGACGATCGACGAGACCGAGCGCGGCGACTACCTGAAGACGATGCAGGAGCGCGCGAACGAGCTCATGTTCTTCGCGCCCCTCGCCTGGACCACCGGTGGGTTCCCGACGGTCAGCACCGAGCGCTGGTCGGGCCTCGAGGACCGGCCGAAGGGCAGCGTCGTCGACTTCACCCAGATCGAGTGGGTGGGGTAGCCGACACGAACTGAGGCCCTTCGGCGGGGCACGTCACCGCGAGTCGGTGCGTGCTTCCGCCGAAGGGCCTTCGTCATGGTCGAGGTGGCGTTTCGGACGAGGTGCCGTCGGTCGAGATGCGCCGCGCACCAGGCGATGATCCGGATGCGCGTTGGGGGCTACGCCGCGGCGGCCGAGTGCCGCTTCGCGATCGCGCGCGAGAGCTGGCTCGCCGCGTGGCACACGATCGGCACGAGGCTCTCGGCGCTGCGCTTGCCGTCGTACTCGAACGACAGCGAGACGGCCGCTATGACGTCACCCGCTCGCGAGCGAACGGGCGCCGCGACGCTCACGTGCTTGTAGTCGACCTGGCGGTCGGTGATCGCGTAGCCGGCCGTGCGGATCCGGTCGAGTTCGCGCAGCAGCTCGTCGGGGTCGGTCTGCGTGCGGGGCGTGAGCTCGTCGAGGTCGTGGTGCACGGCGTACTGCCGCACCTCATCGGGCGCGTTGGCGAGCAGCACGAGGCCGATGGCGGTCGGATGCATCGGGTAGCGATTGCCCGTGCGCGGGCGGGCCGTTGGGCGGCGGGGGTTTTGGATGCGTTCGATCGACACGCAATCGGTGCCTTCGCGCACCGCGAGGTGCGCCGCGCATCCGGTCGCCTCGTACAGCGCGAGCAGGTGCGGGCGGGCGACGCGTTGCAAGCCGACCGATCTCGGTGCGAGCGACGCGATCTCCCACAGCCGCAGGCCGATGCGGTAGTGGTTGTCTTCATCCCGCTCGAGGGCGCCCCAGTTCACGAGGCGCAGCACGATGCGATAGCACGTGGCGATCGGCAGCCCGCAGCGCCGGCTGATGTCGCTCAGCGAGAGCGGGCGGTCGCTGCCGTGAAAGGCCTCGAGGATGCTGAGGGCGCGGTCGACGACCGACCGCGGAGTGTGTTCGTCTGGTTCGGCGGGGCGCTCGGCCCGCCCGGTGATGATGGGGTGCACCATGGTGATCTGCTTTCTCGAATTCGTTCGATGGAGATCGTCAGGCCCAGATCGACTTGACCTCCTGGTAGTTCCGGGCGCCTTCGATGGCGAACTCGCGGCCGAGGCCGGAGTTGGCGAAGCCGCCGTACGGCGTGCCGAGGTCGGGGCGGTATCCGTTGATGCCGATCGAGCCGGTGCGAACTCGCCTGGCTACGGCGTTCGCCTCGTCGGGGTCGCCGAAGACGGCGCCCGCAAGGCCGTAGCTCGTCGCGTTCGCGAGGCGGACGGCGTCGTCGACGTCGTCGTAGGGAAGGACGGTCACGACGGGGCCGAAGACCTCTTCCTGCGCGATCTCGCTCGTCGGGTCGACTTCGCTCACGATCGTGGGGGAGACGTAGTACCCCTGGTCGGGCAGTGACGTCGCGGTTTCGACGACGCGCGCGCCGCCGGCCTTCGCGCGGCCGACCATCTCGGTGACGCGCCCGTGGATGCGCTGCGAGACGAGCGGACCGAGCTCGGTCTGCTCGTCGGTCGGATCGCCGATGCGCAGATCTGCCGCGAGGTCGGTCAGCGCGCCGCGCACCCGGTCGAAGTCGGCGGCGGGGGCGAGGATGCGCGACATGAGTGCGCACGTCTGGCCCGTGTTGTCGAATGCGGCGCCCCGAAGGCTTGACATGACGTGTTCGAGGTCGGCGCCGGGAAGCACGATCGCGGCAGACTTGCCGCCGAGCTCGAGCGTGACGGGGATCAGACGCCGCCCGCCCTCCGCCGCGATCTCGCGGCCGGTCGCCGACGACCCGGTGAAGCCGATCTTGTCGATGCCCTCGTGGCGCACGAGCGCGCGGCCCGTCTCGCGCCCGCCCGGCACGAGATTGAGCACGCCGGGCGGGAGCCCCGCCGCGATCGCGGCCTCGCCGAACGCGGCGATGTCGAGCGGGCTCTCGGACGCCGGCTTGACCACGAGTGTGCAGCCCGCGGCGAGCGCGGGGGCGAGCTTGAGCGTGAGCGAGGCGTGCGGGTGGTTCCACGGCACGATCAGGGCCGCGACGCCGAGCGGCTCGTACTGCACGGTCGAGGTGCCGTCGCGGTGCGCGTTCGGCCGCTGCTCCTCCTCGAATCCGTCGGAGCGCGCCATGGCGGCGTAGTAGCGGAGGTGCGCGATGGGGCGGGCGGCGACCCACGGGCGCGAGAGGCGCACGGGCTGCCCGATCTCGGCCGTGACGAGGGCCGACGATTCGACGCCACGGCGCTCGAGCTCGTCGGCGAAGCCGTCGAGCACGTCGGCGCGCTCCGCGGCCGTCATGCGGGGCCAGGGGCCGGCGTCGAAGGCCTCGCGCGCGGCCCGCACCGCGCGGTCGACGTCGTCAGCCGACGCGTCGGGGGCGCGGCCGACCTCGCGGTGGTCGACTGGGCTTTCGACGATGAGCTGGGCGTCGCCGCTCGGCGCAACCCATTCGCCGCCGATGAAGAGGCGCTCCTGGACGATGTGGCCGGGGGCGATCGTCGTGGTCTCGGCCTGGGTCATGATGCTGCTCCCTCTGCGTGCACGATGCCGCCGCGCACGTTGCGGCCCTCGAGCAGGTCGAGGTAGCCGGTGTCGATGTCGTCGAGCGGGTACACGTTCGTGATGAGCTCGTCGAGCACGAGCTGGCCGGCGCGGTACATGTCGTACTGGCGCGGGATGTCGGCCCGCGGGTTGCTCGCGCCGTACACGGCGCCCTGCAGGCGCTTCTGGAATCGAGTGAGGTCGAGCGGCCTGATCGGGATACTCAGCTCGGTAGCGGGCGCGACCGCGGTGAGCACCACGGTTCCGGCCTTGCGGATGGCGTAGAACGCGTCGGCGACATCTTGGCCCGTCGGGCTGCCGATCGTGATGATCGCCCGGTCGGCGCCTTGCCAGTCAGTGATCGTCTTCGCGAACTCGGAGGCCTCGGCGATCGTGTTGAACGCGTGCGTCGCGCCGACACGCAGCGCGGTGTCGCGCTTGAGTTCCACGGGGTCGACGGCGATGACAGCCATTGCGCCCGCGTGCTTCGCGCCCTGCACGGCGTGGATGCCGACCCCGCCGACGCCCATCACGATGATGACGTCGCCAGGCCTGGTCTCGGCCGCGTACACGGCGGAGCCCCAGCCGGTGCCGACACCGCACCCGAGCAGCCACACCTTGTCGAGCGGCGCGTCGTCCGGCAGCTTCACGGCGGAGTTGACGTCGACGAGCGTGTGCCCCGCGAACGTGCCGAGCCCGCACATCTGCGCGACCGGCGTGCCGTCAGGCAGCGCCACGCGGTAGCTGTCGGGGTCGGTGAATCGGCTGCCCTTCATGAGGAACGCGCCGAGCTGGCACAGGTTCGTCATGCCCTCGTTGCACCATCGGCACTTGCCGCAGCTCGCGATGAACGAGAAGACGACCTTGTCGCCGACCTGCCAGTCGGGGGTGTTCGGGCCGACGGCCTCGACCACGCCGGTGCCCTCGTGACCACCGACCATCGGCAGGTGGCCGGCTTCGCTGTCGCCCGTGACGAGGTGGTAATCCGAGTGGCACAGGCCGCTGTACGCCATCTTCACCAGGATCTCGCCCTGGCGAGGGTCTTCGATGACGACGTCGGTCACCTCGAACGAGCCGGGTTGGTCGCGAATGATGGCGGCGCGGGTACGCGTGGGCATGGGCTCTCCTTCGAAACAACGCTGATTCGGGCCGCGAATGCGACGCGGGGCCGTGGTGCACGATACTCCGCAAACCGCAAAATCGCACCACTCTGCGTACAAATGGACGGAATGTGGTGCGAATCGCTGGACGAAGCGATGGCCGTGTGTCACGATTGCTGCACTCGGTGCCACAATGACGCCGAGCAGGGGAACCCCGGCGAACAAAGCAGTTCGCCGACGCGCATCCCGTCTCCGCTCACGCGTTCCGGCGTGGATGCGCGTTCGACTGGCAATGGAGGCAGCAATGGCAACCCGATCCACCACTCGTGCACTCGCCGCATCGGCGGCAGGACTCCTCGCGCTCGGCCTCGTCGCGTGCAGCGACGCTGGCGGCGGCGACGGAGCGCAAGACCTCACGCTCGGCGTGATTCCCGTCACCGACATCGGTCCGGTGTTCATGGCGCAGCGCGACGGCGCTTTCGACGAGGCGGGCTTCACTGTCACGCTGCAACAGGCGGGCTCGTCGACCGAGATCATCCAGGCCATGCAGTCCGGCCAGGTGCAGATCGGCTACGGCGGTTCGACCGGCGCGTTCCAGGCGGTCGAGAACGGCGTCGACCTGGTCGTCATCGCCGCTGCGAGCGCCACGCCGGACGACCCAGAACAGGGCATCAATGATCTCCTCGTGACGGCAGACAGCGACCTCGAGTCGGCGAAGGACCTCGAGGGAAAGACCGTCGCGGTCAATGCGCCAGGCGGCTACACGCAGCTCCTCGCCGACATCGCGATCACGGAGGACGGCGGCGACCCGAGCAAGGTCGACTACGTGCAGATGGGCGTGCCTGACCAGCCCGCCGCCCTGCTGAGCGGCGCCATCGACGCGTTCGTCGCAGGCGAGCCATTCGGTACAACGGGCCGTGAGGACCACGGCTTCCGCACCCTCGCGAACC
This sequence comes from Pseudoclavibacter sp., assembly GCA_052086425.1. Taxonomy (GTDB): domain Bacteria; phylum Actinomycetota; class Actinomycetes; order Actinomycetales; family Microbacteriaceae; genus Pseudoclavibacter. The sequence continues at coordinate 6,505 of JBQDJW010000071.1, forward strand.
CATTCACGGCGTTGAGCGACCACGCCGTCGTCGCCGGCGTCTGGTACGCGCTGCGCAGCGAGGTCGAGGCGAATCCTGAGTACTACCAGCAGGCCGCCGCGGCTATCGACGCCGCGAACACGTACGCGCTCGAGCACGACGACGAACTGCGCGTCGCGATCGCCGAGTTCACGCAGATCGACGTCGAACTCGCCGAGCGCATCCGGCTCGGCTCGTACGGCAAGCTGCCGCTCACCGTCGAGAACCTCCAGGCCATCGCCGACTGGAGCTACGACCTCGGCTACGTGCAGAACGAGGTCGACCTCGAGTCGCTGATCTGGACCGGGTCCTGACCCCCGGCGCGCGGCGCCCCCGAGGTCGAACGGAGGCATGATGGCTTCTCACGCACCCGCACCCGCATCCGGTTCGCGTCGCAGGCGACGGCCGCGCGCCGAATCGGCGATCCTCGGCATCGTCGGGCTCGCCGCGTTCGTCGCGATCTGGGAGCTCGCGGCCAGGCTCGGCCCGATCGACGCTGCGTTCTTCCCGCCGTTCACGACCGTGATCGCCGCCGTCGGCGACCTGCTGGTCGGCGCCCTGAGCGCTGACTTCTGGGGTGCGCTCGGCATGACGCTCGTCGGCTGGGCGGCGGGCCTCGCGATCGCCCTCGTGCTCGGCGTCGTCGCCGGCCTCGCGCTCGGCGCGTCGAAGATCGTCCGCGACTTCACGCACTCGACCGTCGAGTTCCTGCGCCCGATTCCGTCCGTCGGCCTCATCCCCATCGCCGTCGTCATCTTCGGCGTGCGGCCGACCGCGACGGTCGCCGTCGTCGCCTGGGCGTGCTTCTGGGTGATCCTCGTGCACGTCATCGCCGGGGTCGCGGACGTCGACCCCGTCGGCGACGAGACCGCGCGCAGCTACGGCTTCGGCTGGTACGCCAGGGTGCGGCACGTCATGTGGCCGACACTGCTGCCCTATCTCATGACCGGCCTTCGCCTGTCGGGAACCATCGCGCTCGTCGTCGCCGTCACCATCGAGATCGTCGTCGGCGCGCCGGGCATCGGCCAGCTGATCGCCCTGCACCAGTCGGCAGGCAACGCGCCCGTCGTGTACGGCCTCGCGCTGCTCGCCGGCGTGGTCGGCCTCGTCATCAACCTCGCGCTCCGGCGCGCTGAGACGTCGCTGTTGTCGTGGCACTCGTCGGTGCGCGCGGAGCGGGCGGCGCGCGACGCCGCGCCCGCGGGCCCAGGAGTGGGCGGCGGAGCGCGAGCCGGATCGCGAGCACGAGCGGGCGCGGTCACCGGAACGGGATCGCGAACCGAGGCCGGGGCGGTCGGCCGATGACGCGCATCCTGTACCGCATCGCGGCCGCCGTCGCCCTGCCCATCGCGCTCATCGCCGTCTGGTGGGCGGCCACCGCGACGAACACGAACCCGTTCGTGCCGAAGCCTGGCGCGATCGTCGCCGACTTCGTGGGCGAGTGGGCGGGGCCGTTGCTCACCGAGCAGGTCGTGCCCTCGCTGATCCGCCTCGGCGTCGGGCTCGGCGCGGCGATCGTCGCGGGCATTCTGCTCGGACTGCTCATCGGCTCGAACCGCATCGCGCGCGGCCTCACGGGGCCGCTGTTCGAGTTCGTGCGTGCCGTGCCGCCGCCCGTGCTGCTGCCGATTCTGCTACTGCTGCTCGGCATCGACGACCGCTCGAAGATCTTCCTGATCTTCCTCGGCTGCCTTTGGCCGATCCTGATGAACACCATCGACGGCGTGCGGGCAGTCGACCCTGTGCTCGCCGAGACGAGCCTGAGCTACGGCATGACCGGGTGGTCGCGGTTCCGCCGATTCGTGCTGCCTGCCTCGATGCCGCGCATCATGACGGGCATCCGGCTGGCCCTTCCGATCGCGATCATCCTCATGGTCGTCTCAGAGATGTACGGGGCGATCGACGGCCTCGGCTATCAGATCATGCTCTTCAAGCAGGTCTTCCAGACGGGGCCGATGTGGGCGGGCATCGCGATCATCGGTGTCGTCGGCGTGCTGCTCGCACTGCTGTTCAGGTTCATCGAGCGACGGATGCTCGCGTGGTATTTCGGGCAACGAGAGGTGGAGACCGGTGGGAACTAGCG
>JBQDJW010000072.1:0-8583 GCA_052086425.1 Pseudoclavibacter sp.
GCCGGCGAGCGTCGACCACGTTGTGGGTTCGGTCCTCATTCATGTCCCTTCTGGTGGTGATCGGCCGCGGTCTCGGCGTTGATGCGCGTGTCGAGCTCTCGATCCCACATCGAGGCGGCGAGGGGGAGCGGCACCCAATTTCCCGACGCCGAGGCGATGCTCGCCGCGGCGATGACTTCGACCGCGTGTCTCGCGTCGTCGACCGTCGTGATGGGTGCGCCGCCGTTGCCGATCGCGCAGAGAAGGTCGCGATACACGTCGGTGTGCGAACCGCCGCCGTGCGACGTATGGGGCCGCCAGGCCGGCACTTCGAAGGCGTCGAAGTGGCCGCCGGGCGCCCGCGCGAACTCGTCGGCGTCGGCGCCGATTCGTACGGCGAGCCCGTCCCCGTCGAGGCGGAGCGCGCCGGCCGAGCCGTAGATCTCGATTCGCTCGTCGTCGACGGCGGCCGCGCTCGTGATGTGCAGGGTGCCGACGGCGCCCGAGGGCCACGCGATCGTGACGTCGGCCGTGTCTTCGGTCTCGATGGGATGCACGGCGGTGCGCAGCGATGCGGCGACGCGCGCGGGCTCCCCGAGCAAGTGCACGAGCAGATCGACGGTGTGGAGCCCCTGATTGAGCAGGACACCGCCTCCCTCGCCGCGCCAGGTGCCGCGCCACGGGGTGTCCGTGTAGTACGTCGAGCGTTTGGGGAAGCTTCCGGAGGCGATGACTCGGTGGATGCGCCCGATGGCTCCTTCGCCCACAATCGCGCGGGCGGCGATCGTCTCGGCGCGCAATCGGTGTTGGTGCACGACGGCGACGACGAGTCCGGTGCGCGTCTGCGCGGCGGCGATGTCGTCGATCTCACCGAGGCGCACCGCTATCGGCTTCTCGACGACGACGTGGTAGCCGGCGTCGAGGCAGCGGATGACGATGTCGGCGTGCAACGGGTGGGGAGCGCAGACGATCGCGAGCTCGGCCTCGGTGCCGAGCAGGTCGTCGAGGTCGTGCGCGAGACGCCAGCCGCGCGCCTCGGCGAGCGGACGAACCCTGTTCTCGTCGACGTCGAAGGCGGCGACAACCTCGATACCGGCCTCGTCGAGCCCTGGAAGATGCGCGGCCTGGAAGATGTGGGAGCCGGCCGCGACGACAACGGCGCGCGTCGTCACGGGTTCTCCACGGTGATGGTCGCGCCGGTCGCCGCGTAGTGACCGGGGCCGACCTCGACCATTTCGAAGTCGGTCGTGCGCCATGCCTCGTCGTCATCGTCGGTCGCGACCGTCCTGTGGTCGCGATCGTTCATGATCGGCACCGCGTCGAGGAGCCTGCGCGTGTACGGATGGGCGGGTGCCCCGTAGACGGCGTCGGCGTCGCCGATTTCGACGATGCGTCCTCGATACATGACGGCGATCCGGTCGCTCATCACCTTCACGACCGCGAGGTCGTGCGACACGAACACGAGCGACAGATCATGCTGCTCTCGCACGTCCTGCAGCACATTGAGCACTCGCGCCTGGACCGACACGTCGAGCGATGCGACGGGCTCGTCGCACACGATCAAGTCCGGCCCGAGCACGAGAGCGCGGGCGATCGAAATGCGTTGGCACTGCCCGCCGGAGAACTCGTGCGCGCGGCGATCGCCGACCTGCTCGAGGCTCATGCCAACCTGCGTGAGCGCTGCGCTGATGCGATCTCGGCGCTCCTGCTTCGCGACGCCGTGGATCTCGAGTCCTTCGCCGATGATGTCGACGACGCGACGGCGAGGGTTGAACGATGAAAGCGGGTCCTGGAAGATCATCTGCAAACTTCGGCGCAGCTCGCGCATGCGCGAGCTGCGGACCTCGCCGAGGTCTTCGTCGCGCAGGGTGACGGTTCCCGCCTGCCCCCGTGGGAGCCCGAGGATCGCCCGTCCCGTCGTGGTCTTGCCGCAGCCCGATTCGCCGACGAGCCCGAGCGTCTCGCCCGCGCGGACATCGAACGAGACGCCGCGAACCGCGTGGACGCGCCCCGAGGACCCCTTGAAGGTGCAGTGCAGGCCGTCGACCGTGAGCAGAGCGTCGTCGCGCAGCCACGGCGCGCGCGTTGTTGTGGCGTTCGTCATGCTGGATCCTTCGTCGTGGTCTCCGTCGTTGCCGTTGCAGTGCCGATCGTCGACCAGCGGCCCATGTCGCGGGCGTCTGCCTCCTCGTCGGTCACGAGCGAGTCGTACACGCTCGGGGGATTGCCCGAGAGGGCAGGGAGCCGCGCATGGGTTGGCGTGTCGAGGCTCGGAATCGCAGCCATGAGCGCCCGCGTGTATGGATGCACGGGCTCGAGTTCGAGTTCGGCCGTCGGTCGGCTATCGACGACGCGTCCGCCGTACATGACGACCACGACGTCTGTTCGACCCGAGACGACGCGCAGATCGTGCGAGACCATGACCATGGCCATGCCTCGCTCCGACTGCAGCCGCTGCAGCAGGTCGAGGATCTCCTTCTGGATCGTGACGTCGAGCGCGGTGGTGGCTTCGTCGGCGATGAGGAGATCGGGTTCGCAGGTGAGGGCCATCGCGATCATGACGCGCTGGCGCATCCCGCCCGAGAACTGGTGCGGGTAGTCGCGCAACCGCCGCGCCGGATCCGGAATGCCCACTTGCGCGAGGAGATCGACGGAAAGCTCGGCCGCGTCGCGGCGCGATATGCCGAGGTGGAACCGGGCCGATTCCGCCATCTGCACTTCGATCGTGCGAACGGGATTGAGGGAGGTCATTGGGTTCTGGAAGACGACGCCGACGCGTTTGCCGAGCATGCGTCGCCGGTCCTCCACGCGCATCCCGAGCAGATCGACGCCGTCGAACTCGATCGTGCCGCCGACGCGGCCTTCGGACGGGGCGAGGCCGAGAACGGTGCGCAGAAGCATGGACTTGCCCGAGCCGGATTCGCCGACGATTCCGAGAGTTTGCCCCGGGCGAACCGACGCGCTGACGCCCCGCAGGATGTGCGCCGTGCCCGAGGGGGTATCAAGATCGAGGGTGAGGTCGTCGACTCGCAGCAGTTCTGTCGACTTGGTAGCCGGCGCTGCGGATGCGCTGGGTGCATGGTCGTCCGGAATCACAGTTTGCCCTCCCTCGCGTCGGTGCGGTTGGACAAGTAGTCGCCGACGGTGTTGAACGAGAGCACCGTGAGGAACAGCGTGACGATCGGTCCCGCGATGACCCACGGCACCTGACGCATGATGTCGGCGCCCGCCGCGATCATGCCGCCCCAGCTCGGAGTTGGGGCGGGAATGCCGTAGCCGAGAAAGCTCAGCGAGCCTTCGACCACGATCATGATCGCCATGGCCATCGGGATGATCGAGGCGAGCACAGGGACGAGGTTCGGCAGGATCTCGCGCATCATGATGCGCACGTCGCCCGCGCCGAGGGCGCGCGCTGCGAGCACGTACTCGCGGTTCGCGTTGGCGATGACGGCCCCTTTCGTGACGCGGATGAACAGGTCGGCGATGACGACGCCGAGGGCGACGGTGATGCCCCATTGCGAGGCGCCGACAGCCGAGACGAGTGCGAGCAGCAGGAGCAGCGGCGGCAGCGCCGACAGGACGTTGGCCACGATGTTCGCGAATGGCTCGCCGTACTTGCGGTAATAGCCGCCGATCGAACCGATGACGAGGCCGATCACGAGGCCGATCGCGGTCGAAAAGACCGCGATCATGAGCGAAACGCGTGCGCCGTAAACAATGCGGCCGAGGTTGCTGCGGCCGATGCCGTCGGTGCCGAGCAAGCCGCCGATGCCGAGCTCGAAGGTCGGCATCTGAGCCATCGAGCCGATCTTCTCTTCGTAGCCGGGGACGCCCGGGATGAGATCGGCGAAGATCGCGAGGACGAACAGCGAGACGAGCCAGCCGGTCGCGAGCCAGAGGGCCCATCGCTGGACCTTGCGAGGTTTGCGGGGTTTGAGCCGCGGGATGATCGAGAGCGTCGTTCCGTGGCGCTTGGGGCGCGTGACGGTGTCGAGCGCCTGCGTGCGCGCGCCCGAGCGCGGGGGATTCGGGTTCGAGATGGTCATCGCACACTCACTCTCGGATCGATCCAGGCGTACATGAGGTCGACGATGATGAAGATGATGATGTAGGCGATCACGCTGATCGCGACGATGCCTTGAATCATGGGCATGTCCTTGATCGAGACCGCGTACACCGCCTCCGCTCCGAGCCCCGGAACCGAGAAGAAGAACTCGACGATGACGGCGCCGCCGAGCAGTCGGCCGAGTGAGAGGCCGATCACCGTGACGAGCGACGTCAGCGATGGGCGCAGCGCGTGCCGGCCGAGAATGTACGACCGGGGGAGGCCTTTCGCACGTGCGACGAGGATGTAGTCCTCGCGCAGTGTCGTCGTCAGGTCGGCGCGAATCACGCGATAGAAGAACGCGCATTCGTAGACGGCGAGCGAGAGCATCGGCAGAAACGCGTACCGCAGGTTCTCGAAGAGGTTCTCAGTCGGTGCCACCCACCCGGTCGCGGGGAACGCGCGCATACCGACGACGAAGACGAGCGAGACGAGGACCACCGTGACGAACGACGGAATGCTCAGGAGCGCCGACGACACGAAGCCCATGATTCGGTCGAACCACCCGCCGGCGCGCATCGCCGCGAGGGAGGCGAAGAAGAGCGCGACAACCAAGGCCAGGACGAGCGCCATGAGGGCCAGCTGGCCGGTCACGGCAAGCCGTTTGATGAGAACCGCGCTCACGGCCTCGTTGCTGAAGATGGTCATCCCGAGGTCGCCCTGGAGCGCATTGATGGCCCACTCGCCGTAGCGGACGAGGAACGGTCGGTCGTAGCCCAGCTGGCTGTTGATGGCCCGAACCTGCTCGTCGGTGGCCGCGTCGCCGAGGATCGCCTGCCCCGGTGAACCCGGCATGAAGTCCATCAGCGCGGCCGCGCCGAGCGTCACGATGAAGAGGACCGGGATGCCGTAGAGAAGCCGGCTGCCGATCGCCTTGAGCGTCGCATTCATTCGTGTCCTTCGATCGAGAACGCGTGGTGCGGCCGGGAGTCGACCGCACCACGCGCCGTGATTACTCGGTGGCGAACCCGATGCGATCGGTGTACAGGGCGCCGCGTCCCATCGCGTCGAAGCCCGTCACATCGCTCGTGTGGAAGAAGGAACGGTAATCGATGCCGAAGACCACGATCGGGATCTCGTCGACGTAGATCTGCTGCATCAGCGCAACTGCCTCCTGCCGCTCCTCATCCGTCGTCGCCGCCTGAGCGGTCGCGAGCGCCTCATCCATCTCCGGACTCGTGAAATTCGAGAAGTGGTCGAGGCCGCCCTCGCCGAACAGGGATGCGAACCCGACCTGCGGGCTGTCGAGGTCGAACACTCCCGGGTAGAACGTGATGTCGAAATCGTCTTTGTCGCGGGCCTGCGTGCCCCAGTCCTGAATCGGGATCTGCGTGAGGTTCACGGTGACACCATCGAGTCCCTGGAGCGTGAGCTGCAGGAGCTCGCCCGCGCGGATGAGCTCTGGCACCGCGGCGACCAGCAGGTCGACGGTGAAGTCGCCGCCGTCGGCGGTGACCTCGTCGACGAGCGCCTGCGCTGCCTCTGTGTCCTGCTCAGGCAGTGCGAGCGACCCGTCGTAATAGGGCGAGTCCTCCGGGAACAGGCTCGTGCTGCCCTCGGCCGTCGGGTCCTGCGTCAGGGTCTGCACGAACTCGGTGGGGTCGATCGTCAGCTGCACGGCCTGGCGTGCGCGCACATCGCTGAACAGTTCGCCGGTGGTGTTGAACGCGAAGTGGCGAATGCCGCCCGTCGGCACGGCGTACGTATCAACATTGGGGGTGTCGACTTCGTTCACCCACTGGAACGGGTAGCCGTTCATGATCTGCGCGCCGCCCTGCGCGACCGTGGAGACCCGCTGGGCGGGGTCTGTCACGATCGTGAAGGTGAGCGAGTCGAGGTGCGGGAGCTCCGGGATGAAGTAGTCCTCGTTCTTCACGAGCGTTTCGCCCACCGACTGATCCCAGGAGTCGAGGGTGAATGGGCCAGCCCCCACGGGCTCGGTGAGCTGGTCGGAGCCTTCCGGGAACGACTGCGGCGACGCGATGAACGGGATGTTGTTCGCGATTCGGATGTCGAGCACCGGGTCGGGTGACGTTGGCGTGATCGTGAGGGTCGTCGTGTCGACGACCTCGCTGGTGAACGTGCTGGCGACAGGACCGGCGCCGAGCTGGTAATCGTCGGCTGCGAAGCGGTCGTAGTTCGCCTTGACCGCTTCGGCGTCGAATGCTTCACCGTCGGTGAACTCGAGATCCGGCTTGAGCGAGAGGGTCCACGTCGCGCCGCCGTCGGTGGTCTCGAACGAATCGGCGAAGCCGAAGTCGATCGCACCGCTCGCGTTCACGGTGAAGAGCGCGCCGTACACCGCGTACAGACGGTCCCAGACGACGCCGGGAAACGAGCCGGTAGAGGAGCCCGGGTCCCATGTGGTCATGCTTTGCGCCGTCAAAATCGTGAGGTCACCGCCTGCGGAGGCGGGGGCGTCCGTCGCGCCGGGGTCGGCCGTCGGTGATCCGCCTCCGGCGCATCCGGTGAGGGTGAGTGCCGCGACCGCGAGGGCAGCGACGGCACTGGAATACTTCCGAGACATCTTCATTGACGTTCTCCTGAGTGTGGGCGCAGTGCGCCGGGTTCGATTCTTGGAGGGGAAACACGTTCGCAGAAAACCTGCCGACCGGTAGTTGTACCGGACCCCTGGTGGTTGTGTTGGGGAAGGGGGCCTGTCCGGTGAGGTGCCGGTCAGGTTGCCGGGCAGAGTGCCCGGCACGGAATCAGCGGGTTTCGATGGGATCTCCGTGAACGGGGCGCCAAAGATGGCCGTCCCGGCCGTTGCCTTCGAGCTGCGTCGCGAAGCCGATGCCCTCAAAGGTCTCTGGCGGGTTGAGTGCGCCGTGCTCTTCGCCCATGCCGGCGGCGAGGACAGCTCCGGGACGTACCTCGTGGTCTTCACCCCGATAGTGCAACGTGAAGTGGCCGCGAAAGACGAACCAGTACTCGTCGCCGTCGTGGTAGTGGTAATCGCACGGGCGACCGGGGCCGAAGGTGAAGATCGCCGTGCGGATCGCCTCGCCCCAGTGACCGGCGATGCGGGCGACTTCGACCTGGCCGCGGTGGCCCTCCGGTCCGGGATTGAGGTTGTTGCGCACCGTCGCGCCAGATGGCGGCACGTCGATCCACTGCATCTTCTTCAGGGTGACGCGTGCGCTCTCGGTCTCGACGACGGCTTCTCCGGAGACGACGACGAGGCGCTCCTTCGGCGTCGTCGGAACGACGCGTCGAGCAACCGGCAAGCTGTGTGTGGCGTGCAGGCTCGCCTCGGGGTCATTGACCGGGTCCGGCCAATCGGTGGGCGCGGGCTCCTCGCCCTCGGCGATGCGGTCATCGTTGCCCAGGGTGAAGAATTCGACATCATCGATGTCGACCCAGGCATCGCGCTCGGGGCGCGCCTTGAGTTCGTCACGATTCGCGTACAGCGGCACCGGCAGCCTCCTTGATGCTCGGGAGTTTCCGTCCGAAACAGGATTCGGCGGGCACTCACCTGGTTCGCTGGGGAGCCTAGGCAAACGTCGACCACTACGTCAACTATATTGTTGACAATAATGTGATCACGATTGCTGATCACGGACTACGATCGCTGCGAATGGCTTTGTTGGCAAGGGGTGCAAGTGTGATGGCGGGTTCAGACGCGGCGCTGCGTGTTGCCGGACAGCTGCGCACCGAGCTCCGAGCTGGGCTGCTGCACCCGCGCGAACGACTCATCGAGCACGAGCTCGTCGAGCGATTCGCGTCGTCGCGCGCCGTGATTCGCGATGCCCTCGTCCAGCTCGCGGCCGAGGGGGTCGTCGAGCGCCAACCCAATCGCGGGGCCCGCGTGCGCGGGCTCAGCGTGCGCGACGGCATCGAGTACGCCCAGGTGCGCCGCGAGCTCGAGGCGCTCTGTGCCCGCGAAGCCGCGGGTCGCGCCGACGTCGCGGAGCGGGAGCGATTGCACGTGATGCTCGACGGTTTGCGCGCGGCGGCGCTTGCGGACGACGTCGTCGAGTACCGGCGGATCAGCGCGGGGTTCCATGGGTTGATCATCGACATGGCACATCACGCGAGTGCGAAGCGTCAGCTCGAAGCGGTGCGGATGCATGACCTCCAGCGGAACTTTCCCCGCGCGTTCGCAATGCGGTCGCTCCTCGCGTCGGAGGGTGAGCACGAAGAGATCGCGCAGGCGGTCCTCGCAGGTGATGGCGGGGTGGCAGAGCGATGCATGCACGCGCACCTCGACCGGGTCGTGCAGATTCTCGTGGAATATCAGGCGGACGTCAGCGCCGAAAACTGAGTGGACAATCTTGTCAACAATCTGGTTGACAAGATTGCGGCGCGGATCTAGCGTTGCGATGCGACGCGAACGTTGCGCGTTGCCTCGCTCGAACGACGGAGTTCTGCATGCCAGATTCAAGCGTCCGCCCGACCGTCGCCGTCCTGGCGACGCTCGATACGAAGGGTGACGCTGCCCGGTCTCTCGCCCGACGCATCCGGAACGCGGGCGTCGATGTCGTGCTCGTCGACACGTC
>JBQDJW010000073.1:0-1829 GCA_052086425.1 Pseudoclavibacter sp.
TCAGGGCGATCACCGGCATCGGCGATTTCGCGGGTTTCGCGACGCTAGCCCTTCGCGGCTTTCGCCGCCGCCTTCGCGGCCTTCTTTGCGGCGCGCACGTCCGCGAGCGAGTCGGCGTCGACGATGTCGGCGACCGAGCGCTTCGAGCCGGCCTCGCCGTACGGCTCGGCCGCGGCCTCCCAACCGGCGCCCGTGAAACCGCACTGCTTGCCGAGCAGGGCGAGGAAGATCCGCGCCTTCTGCTCGCCGAATCCGGGCAGCTTCTTGAGTCGCGCCAGCGCCTCGGGCCCGTCGGGCTCGCCGTCGCGCCAGATCGCGCCGGCGTCGCCGCCCCAGTCGTCGACGATCATGGTGGCGAGCTGCTGCACGCGCTTCGCCATCGAGCCGGGGAAGCGGTGCACGGCGGGCTTTTCGGCGAACGCCGCGAGGAACTCCTCCGGATCTATCGCCGCGACCTGCGCCGCGTCGAAGGCGCCGAGCCGGTCGCGCAGCTTGGCCGGGCCGGCGAAGGCGATCTCCATGGCGACCTGCTGATCGAGCAGCATGCCAGTCAGCAGGGCGAAGTCGTCGTCCGAGAGCAGCTTGTCCGCGGCGTCGTCGCCGGTGAGGTGCAGGTCGCGCGTCATGCGGGTCAGCCTACGCGGGCGGGCAGCTCGGCCCAACGACGTGAAACGCCACGCGGGCTGAGAAACCGCGGTCCCGAAGCCGTGCGGAGCGCAGTTTGTCAGCTCGCGTCGTGCTGGGCACCGGGGCGGCGTCCGGGCGAATGGCCCGAAGCCCTTTGCCCGGCCACCGAGCCCGCCGTCGCGACCGCGAGATCGACGAGCGCTCGCAGCGCCGGCGTCGGCGTCTCGTCGCGCACGAGCAGCAGCGTGTGCACGCGCTTCGGCACCTCGAGTGGCACGAACGCGAGGCCAGGGCGCGAGTAGAGATCGCTCGAGATCGCGCCCGCGATGCTCAGGCCCGCGCCCGCCGAGACCAGCTCCATCGCCTCGTCCGACGCATTCATGACCTGCCTGATGTCGCACCTCTCTGGGAGGTTCGGGTCGATGCCTGCGAACCAGTCGAGCGGCGCGGGGTCGGCCCCGCCCGGCGCCGATACCGCACCGAGCAGCGTCTCGCCCCAGAGCTCCTCGGGTCGGACCGAGGCCTCGCGCGCGAGTCGATGCACGGTCGGCATGACCACGACGAGCGGCTCGCTTCCGAGCTCGATCGCGTGCAGCCCCTCGTACGGCTGCGCCCCGTCGAGGGCGACCGCGACGGCGCAATCGACCTCGCGCCGGCGCAGTGCCGGCACGGTGCCCGTGATTCCGAGCGGCCGCAGCCTGGTCTTCACGCGCGGCAGGCGCGTGGCCGCCGCCGAGAGCAGGGCGCGGAACCCGAGCCCGAGGATCGCTACGCCGATGTCGATCGTCGCGTCGCCCTCGCCCGCGCTCCACGCGTCGATCTCGTCGACCGCGGCGACCGCGGATGCTGCGAGGGGCACGAGCTGCGCCCCCGACTCGGTCAGCGCGACCGACCTGCTGTGGCGCGCGAAGAGCTTGCGGCCGACCTCGCGTTCGAGCTTCGCGATCTGCTCGCTCAGGCTCGACACGCTCAGGTTGACCTCCGCCGCGGCGCGCCCGAAGTGCAGTGTTCGCGCGACCGCGAGAAAGCAGGTGAGCCCGTGGAGCGTGACGGCCATGCACTGTCTCTACCACACGCGAACCGGCGCAGCCCCGCGGTCGCGGGGGGGGGGTGCGCCGCCCCCGGCCCCCCCCGGCCCCACCCACGCCCCCCCCCGCCCACACACCCAGAAGCGGCGCCCGCCCACACACCCCCCGACCCCC
>JBQDJW010000073.1:1839-8573 GCA_052086425.1 Pseudoclavibacter sp.
GCGAGTCGAGCATCCGGCCGCCATGGCCCCCGGATGCTCGACTCGCCCCGCCCGTTCGACGTCACCGAATGCGCGGCGCGGCAGACCTACCGCGACGCCAGCGGGCGCTTCGGCAGGGCGCCGATGCGCACGGTCGCGCGGATGGTCGTCTGCACCGCGGGCGCCTGGAACGCGCGCTCGCCGGCGTCGGGATCACCCCACACGAGCTCAACCCGTGTGCCGTCGACCGCCTTCGCGTCGTCGACGAAGGAGAGGCTCGCATAGTGGCCGATGTTGGTCGAATAACCGGCGATCGTCGAGTAGCCGACGGTGTGGCCCTCGTCGCGCACCTCGTCGTACGACGCGGTCATCGGCGACGTGAGCGGGAGCCCGATGATCCGGGGCCGCTCGCCGTCGGCGCCGAACAGCGCGTCGCGCATGACCCGGGCCGTATCGTCGTCGTCCCACTCGAGCCACACGCGCTGCCGCCCCGGCGCCTCTTTCGACGTCTCGAGGGCGTCGCGTCCGACGAAGTCGTGCGCAAACGACACGACGCGGCGGTACCCGAGGTCCCATGGCGTCGCGTAGTACGCCTCGAGGTTGCCGGGCCGGTAGCTGCCCTCGAGCGCGAGCATGCCCTCGAGACCGAAGGCCGGCAGGTGCTCGCGGTAGGCCCGCAACTCGGGCGCCGTGTAGATCGCGGGCAGCGGGAGGGGCGGCCATCCGTGCGACTCGAAGTTCTGCGTCATGTAGCTCTGCGAGCCGCCGCGCTGCAGGCCGAACTGCCTGCCGGCCTCGAGGAGGGCGTCGAGCACGCGCTGCGAGTGCTCGATGGGCCCCCACACCTCGAGGCCGGCGCTCTCGCCAGCGTCGGCCGACATCGTGTGGTTGAGCAGGCGGGCCGGCGTGCCCGCGATCTCGACCTGCGAGACGCCGAAGAACGGGACTTCCGGCAGCGCCGACCCGATGGCGGCCGCGACGATGTCGGGCGTGCGCGGCCCCGTGAACTGGAACCGGTAATTCTTCACCCCGCCCGTGAAATGGTCGAATGGGTACGAGTCTTCGCGGATCACCTCGACGTCGTAGCCGCCCGCCTCGGCCTGGTAGCGCAGCCAGTTGCCGAACACGGGCACGCCGCTGATGTGCAGGCGGTCGTCGGCGAGCGTCGCGAGGATCGCGTCGCCGATGAACTGGCCGCGCTCGTTGACCGCGACGACCTGCTTCGCGCGCTCGGTCGTGTAGCCCTTCGGCGAGTTGACCGCGACCTCGCTGAGCAGCCGCTTCGCGTCTCGGCCGTTCACGTACGTGTCGGACTGGTGAGTCGTCTGGTCGTAGACGACCGCGGTCGTGCGGCGGGCGCGTTCCTCCGACGCCCACGACGACCACTCGGCCGGGTACTTGAACACGCCGTGCTCTGCTGGGTTGGTGAGCAGCATGTTCAGGGCTCCGCCCGACTGGGCGATGCGGTCTTCGAGCGTGTGCATCCGTGGCTCCTTCACGTCGTTGTGGCAGCGCCGCCGGCCGGTCGCCGGCGGGCTCGAGCCAAGTCTGATTCGGTCGCGGTCGCGCGGTGGCGGGAAGAATCGCACGTTCGTCCGGATGCTCCGAACGATCGGATGCGGTGGATGTGCCGGCACGACTGTGCACGCATCGCCGATCGGGAGTGCACGCTGCGCCGACCGCGCGGCCCGGTGCGCTCCTACGCTCGTCCGAAAGCGCCGGGCACCGCAGCCACGAGCTCCATCCGACGGGCACAGCAGCCCGGTCGACCCGGCCCCGCCGACGCGTTCTCGCGCCCAACGATCAGCCAGGAAGGCCGCCATCGTGCTCACCCCGTTCTCCTCCGTCGTCGACACCGCCGCGGCCGTTCGCGCCGGCGACGTGAGCCCCGTCGAACTCACGCAGCAGTTCCTCGACCGCATCGAACGCCACAACGACGACCTCGGTGCGATCGTCTGGGTCGACGCCGAGGCATCGCTCGCCGAGGCGCGCCGGGCCGAGCGGGCGGTCGTCGACGGCGATGAGCTCGGCCCCTTGCATGGCGTGCCGTTCCCGGTGAAAGACCTCCACGCAGCGGCAGGCCAGCCCCTGTTCATGGGGTCGCTCGGCGTGCGCGAGCGCGTGCACGACGAGGACGACCCTGGCGTCGGCCTGCTGCGCGCGGCCGGCGCGACGCTGCTCGGCCGCTCGCACGCGCCCGAGGCGGGCACGATGTGCGTCACCGAGACGGGCCGGTTCGGCGTCGCGCGCAACCCCTGGGATCTGTCGCGCTCGCCTGGCGGCTCGAGCGGCGGCGCCGCAGCGGCAGTGGCCGCGGGGCTCGCGCCGTTCGCGCACGCATCCGACGGCGGCGGCTCGGTCCGCGGGCCGGCCTCGGCCTGCGGGCTCGTCGGCCTCAAGCCGTCGCGCGGACGCGTGCCCGCCAGACGCGCCGGGTGGGAGCACGCCGCGACCGAGGGCGTCGAGACGCGAACCGTTGCAGACACCGCGGCGATCCTCGACGTGATGGGCGCGTTCGAGCCCCGCGCGATGTACAACGCACCGCGGCCGGCGACGTCGTTCGCCGCGGCGGCCGCGGCAGGCGCATCCGGAGCAGGTGGCGCGCGCCTGCGGATCGGGCTCGTCACCGATGCCCCGGGCAGCCTGCCAGTCGACCCCGAGTGCGTCGCTGCAGTTACCGCCGCCGCCGGCCTGCTCGAGGGCCTCGGCCACGAGGTCGTGCCGTTCGACCTGCGCACGTACAGCCCCGAGGCGGTCACGGGCTACATCACGCACATCATGGATGCGGCGGTCGCCACGATCCCGTTCGACGATCCGGATGCGATCGAGCCGTACCTGAAGGTGCGTCGCGCCAGGGCCCTCGAGGCCTCCGCCGCCGACTACGTCGCGAGCGCCATGCGCATTCAGGACGAGAGCTGGCAAGTCGTATCGCAGTTCGGCCGCGACGTCGATGTCGTCCTCAGCCCGACCATGGCCCGCACGCCCGCTCCGGCTGGCGAGCTCGTCGCCCAGGCGAACGCGCAGCCCCACGAGATGCGACTGCGTGAAGCGCAGATGGTCGCGTTCACGAGCTGGGTCAACCTCGCAGGACTCCCCGCCATCTCGCTGCCGCTGCACACGGCGGGCGACGGGCTGCCGGTGGGCGTGCAGCTCGTCGGTGGGCCGTGGGGCGAGGCCGGCCTGCTGGCCCTCGCGGCGTCGATCGAGCAGGCCGCACCGTGGGCCGCGAACGTGCCGGCGGCCTATGCGATGGGACTCCCACAGCAGTGATCGAGATGCCGCGACCGGTCGTCGCCAAGCTCAGACTGCAGTCCCGGCTTGAATAGGCTGAGGAAAGGGAGCGCGGTCAGGCGGCACCACCGTCGGTGCCGCCCATGGCGCGGCGGTCTCGCGCATCCCGCCGCCACCGCGCGGGCGTCGTGCCCTCGACAGCCCGGAACAGTCGTCCGAGCGACGTGGCATCCGGGATGCCCCAGCGAGCCCCGATAGCGGCGACCGGCAGCGACTCGAGCGAGGCCGCGCGCAGGTCGGCCTTGATGCGATCGATGCGACGGCGCCGGATCGTCTCGGCGACCGTCGTGTCGTTGGCCTCGAAGAGCCGGTGGAGGTACCGAAGCGAGATGAAGTTCGCGTCGGCGATGCGCTGCGGCCCGAGGTCGGGGTCGGTGAGGTGGTCATCGATCCAGGCGAGCAGGCGTGCGAGCATTCTGTCGCCGGTCGAGGGCGGGCCGCTCTCGCCGAACGGCTCGTCTCGCGCGATCGCCGCCCCGTGAAGCCCGTCGATCGACTCGTGCAGCAAGCCGACGATGAGCTCGCCGAGCCGCGCACGCGAGTGCGGCTGCAGCCCTCCGGCCCGATCGGGCAGCGACCCGAGCAGGCCCGTCGCGACGTGGGCCGACGGCATGGTCGCGATCTCAGGGCTCGCTCCGCACAGCGCGTCGGCGTCGCCGACGGCACCGATCGCCGCGCGCGGCACCTCGGCGACGACGTATCGGTAGGCCGAGTCGAATCGCAGTTCGAACGGCGCGCCGCTCGGGTACAGCGAGAGGGCACCCGGCCGCATCGGCAGCGACTGCGTCGCGGTACGCAGGTGTCCGGTGCCGCGTGTGAGCACGCCGACGAGCATGGTCGGCGCGCGCTCGGTCAGGTAGCCGAGATGGCGGGTGACCGTGGCCGAGTCGGGGTCGTCGATCGCCGACATGCGAACCGGACCGAGGCCCCACGACCCCATCGCGGCCTCGTAGTGCGAGCGGTGCACGACGACGGCGTCCATCGCGTGGGCGCCGGAGGCGCCTCCTGCGCCGGGCGCATCCGGGCGCAGGTAACCGCTCACGATCGTGCGGCCTCGCTCGGTCGTCACGCGCATCCGGTCACCTCCGCGCCCAAGAGTTGCGCCCCAGGGGTTGTCGGGATGCTACCCCGTCGCCTCCCGCGCGAACAGCGCCGCCTACTCGACGGCCTCGCCGAGCGCCGCGACGAAGTCGCCGAAGCGATCGCCCTGCACCGACACGTGCTCTTCGATGAGCCGCTCCGCCGCGGCGGAATCGCCCGCGCGGATCGCCTCGACGACTGACTGATGCTCGACCGTGGAGCTGTGCATGCGGCCGGGAACCCGCAACTGCAAGCGGCGGAACGGCCGGAGCCGCAGCAGGAGGCTCTGCGCCGTGCGGGCCAGGAACGCGTTGCCGCTCGCCTCGTAGATCGCGAGGTGGAACTGCTCGTTCGCATAGTAGTAGTCGTCGGCGTTGCCGGTCGCGCTGCTCTCGACGCACCGGTCGCACGCCGCCTCGATCTCGCGCAGCTGCGGCTCCGACCGCCGCCGCGCGGCGAGTCTGGCGCACATGCCCTCGAGCTCGGACATGACTTCGAACATGCTCAGCATGTCGCGCACCGAGAAGTCCTTCACGAAGGTGCCCCGGTGCGGCCGCGCCTCGACGAGCTCGGTGGCGATGAGCTGACGGAGCGCCTCGCGGATCGGCGTGCGCGACACCTCGAACTGCGCGGCGAGCTTGACCTCGTCGAGGCGCTCGCCGGGCTTGAACTCGCCGGTGACGATGGCTTGCTCGATGTGGTCGCGGATCTCGCCGGCCCGGCTTTGCTTCATATCGAGAGAGCCTATTCCTGGGCCGCTGATCGATTCTCCATCCGACGCAGCCGACCCGCCGGCCCCAGCCGCACCGGCCGACGTGCTCGCCCCAGCCGTCGCGCCGCGCGAGACGGCACGTGGTGTCCTCGTCATGCGCCGAGGAACTCGAGCGCGGAGGCCGCCGCCGTTTCGCCGTCGATCGCCGACTCTGCGAGCATCGCCGCCGAGCCGCTCCGAACGTCACCGGCCGCGAAAACGCCCGGCCTCGAGGTCTGGAGTCGCGCATCCACGGCGATGCGGCCGTCGGTCTTGAGGTCGACGAGCCCCGCGACGGCTCCCGTGTTCGGCTGCAAGCCGACGTAGACGAACAGGCCGTCGGCGTCGTGCTCGGCAGCGCCTTCCTCAACGGCCCCGCCGGCCTCGTCGATTCGTGAGATCGTCACGCCCTCGAGACGATCGCCGCCGCGCACCGCCGTGACGGTCGAGTTCGCGAGCTCGCGCACGTTCGGCAGTGCACGGACGGCCTCGACCGCCGCCGCGCGCGCCGTCGGCTCGGCTACCGATCGCACGAGGAGCACGTCGTCCGCGTGCTCCGCCAGCACCCGCGCCTCGTCGTAGGCCGAGTCGCCGCCTCCGACGACCACGACGCGTCGCTCGCGGAAGAACGGACCGTCGCAGGACGCGCAGTGCGAGACGCCGCGGCCGTCGAATTGGTCCTCGCCGGCGACGCCGAGCGCGCGCCGGGTCGAGCCCGTCGCGACGATCAGAGACCTGGCCGAGAGCGCGCGCTGCGCGGTGCGGACGAGGAAGCCGGCAGTGACGGGCCTCTCAGCCTCTGGCTCGGTATCTATCGCATCAACCGCGTCGATCTCGTCGAGCGTGATCTCGGCGCCAGCGCCCTCGGCGACCTCGAGCAGTTCGACACCGAGGTCGTAGCCGGCGATCGGCTCGTCGAACCCAGGCGCATTCGTGAGGTTCTCGACCGTGCTGACCTGGCCGCCGACACCGAGTCGATCGACGAGCAGCGTGCGCGCTCCGCCGCGGGCTGTCGCGGCCGCCGCCGTCAGGCCGGCGATCCCGGCCCCGATCACGATGACGTCGAAGGTCTCCTCCGCTCCACCGGCGACCACGCTCATCGCCACTCGTCGATCGAGACGGTCGCGCTGCGACGGGCGCCCATGATCTGCCAGTACCCGTTCGACTCGCCGCCGACAACGACGACGTTGATGCTCTCGGGCGCGAACATGCGCACGTCTTCACCCGAGGGGGTGGCGAGCCGGCTCGCGTACGGCTCTTCGCCGAACGTCGCCCTGGGGTACACGTAGTTCTGGATCAACTGCAGGTCCCAGTACCGGTCGGCCGGCATCGTCGCCGTCTCGTGCAACCACTGGATCAGGTCGGTCTTGTTGACGAAACCACCGCGGTCGATGAATTGGCGCGCGACGATGGGGTCGAGCAGCAGCACGGGGGCCGCCACCGCGTCGGTGCCGCGCAGCATGTCGGCGACGTACTCGCGCCAGTGCTCCTTGCGCAGGCCGAGGCTGAATGTGGTCGAACGGTTGCCGAAGAACACCGTCACGGTGCTCGCGTCGGCGGCGTAGCCGTGCTGCACGTGCAGCGGCTCCCACGGACTGCGCTCCACGTTCTCGGCGAAGGTCAGGCCGTTGTA
>JBQDJW010000074.1:0-1051 GCA_052086425.1 Pseudoclavibacter sp.
CTGCGGCCCCGTTGATCCACTGCGTTCCCGCCTCGATCGACCGCGAGAGTCGGTACGCGCGGGCGAGGTCTTGCGTCCAGATGTTTGCGGTGAGCCCGTATTCCACGCCGTTTGCGAGCTTGATGGCCTCATCCTCGTCCTTCCACGTCATGATGCCGATGACGGGCCCGAAGATCTCCTCCTGCGCGATCCGCATGTCGGGGGTGACGTCGGCGAAGACGGTCGGCGCGACGAAGAAGCCCCCGTCGATGTCCTTGGGTCGCCCGCCACCGGTCAGCACTCGCGCTCCCTCATCGCGGCCGATTTGGATGTACTGGAGCACCCGCTCGTAGTGCTGCCGGAATGCGAGCGGGCCGACCTCGACGTCGTCATCGGAGGGGTTGCCGATGCGCAGCGCCTCGATCTGCGCAATGAGGCGTTCCGTCAGCTCCGCGGCGATCGATTCGTGCACCAAGATGCGCGAGGTCGACTGGCACGACTGTCCGGTCGATCGACGCAGCCCCATTCCGGACACGGCCGCGACTGCTGCAGCATCGAGATCGACATCCGGGCAGACGACCATCGGGTTCTTGCCGCCGAGTTCGAGCGACACATGCTTGATCTGCTCCGCGGCCGATCGAAGAATCGCGCGGCCCGTCGGCACACCTCCGGTGAACGAGATCCTGGGAACGTCGCGGTGCTCGACGAGCGGCGCTCCGACATCGAGACCGGTCCCGGTGACGACGTTGAGCACCCCTGGCGGGAGGATGTCCGCGATGAGGTCGGCGAGCCGCAGGGCCGAGACGGAGGTGTGCTCTGACGGTTTGTGGACGACGGTGTTGCCGGCGATGAGCGGAGCAGCCACTTTCGTGAGCGCGAACTGCAGGGGGTGGTTGTATGCGGTGATCCGCCCAACGACCCCGTACGGCTCACGGAACGTCTGACCCCACTGATTCGGAGACCATGGGATCGTCTCCCCCTTCAACTCGCCGCCGAGACCCGCGTAGTACTGCACCTCTTCGACGCCCCGCCTGACGTCGCCGCGCATCCCGGTGACGGGGTTTCCGCCGTC
>JBQDJW010000074.1:1061-1347 GCA_052086425.1 Pseudoclavibacter sp.
AGACCAGCCCATGCCGGCCCGGCCGTCTTCGCGGCGGCAACCGCATCCGCGACGTCCTGGGAACCGCCGGCCGGAATGCTGCCGATCGTCGCTTCGGTCGCGGGGTCGATGATGTCGAGCGTCTCGCCGGAGGCGGCCGCGACGCGACGTCCTCCGATGTTCATGGTCAGGTCGCCGAACTGCGTCATTACTGGGCTCCTTGGGTTTCGAATGGTCGATGTGGTCCGGATGCTCTGGTCGCCTCGGCGGGGAGCAGGTCACCGCAGCCGGCGCGCTCGGCCCAGGC
>JBQDJW010000074.1:1357-8526 GCA_052086425.1 Pseudoclavibacter sp.
TGCATGGCCGGGGAGGCGGGATCGTATGCGGCTCGCGCCTCGATTTCGCCGTTGGACAGCGGCACGATCGGCCCGAGGGACTGGGCGATGGTTTGCACGGCGGCGTTGCGGCCGAGGTAGATCGCTGCCCTCACCGCCATGACGAGCGACGTCCCCGCAAGCGCGAAACCGTGGCCCCGCATGAGGACGGTCCGGTCACCGCCGAGCGTCTGGGCGAGCGAGCGCCCCATCTCTCGGCTGCTCACGAGCATGTCGGTCTCGTCATCAAACTCGTCGCGGATGTCCCATGTGGCGATGTGACTGCCGATATCGCTCGCATCGTGCACGACGGCCTGAAGCGGCGTCTCGCTGATCGTGTATGGCAAGACGGCCTCGGTGTGCGCGTGAATCACGCACTGCACCTCGGGGCGGGCCTCGTAGATCGCCGCATGGATGAAGCGCTCGAGATAGGGAGGTCTCGAATCGGCGACCGGTTTGCCCGACATGTCGCATTCGATGATGTCCTCATCGGTGACGTACTGAGGGCCTAACGAGCGTGAGATGAGAAAGGTCTCGGCGGTATCCGGATGTCGAACACTGACATGGCCGTAGCCGTCGACAACCCCTTCATTCGCGAGGATTCTATTGGCGATCACGAGTTCACGAGTCAATTCGGCGACGGGCATCAGATTCCAATCAATGGTGAACGTGTTGAGAAGCGGGACCGCACTGGTGCGCCTCGCTCAGAAAAGTCCGGGGAACGCGACAAGCGCCAGCACCGTGACGATCGGTGCGACGATGGTGAGCGAGAGGCCCCAGACCAGGAGCCTCCTGAACAATGACCGCTCCGCGGCACGGGGCGCCGCCGCCACGGTCAGGCCGCCGAGCGCGCTGAACGGCGTGGCATCGACCAGCGTGGCGGAGAGCCCGACCGCGGCGATGAGCCCGACCGCCGGCAGACCGACCTCCGAGATGAGGGGCATCGCGAGCGGAATCGTGCTGGCGAGCGTCGCCGGGCTGCTGGCGAATGCCGAAATGACTCCCGCGCTGACGCACAGCAGCAGCGCACCGATGATCGGCGAGTCGAGCCCCGTCAGAAAATCACCGAAGCGATCGATCGTTCCGGCGCGCTGCAAGAGGCCGATGTAGGTCGTGAGCCCGCAGATGAGGAGAATCAGGTCCCAGTTGATCTTCTTCGCCGACTCCTCGCGCGGAAACAGAAGGTGGAGGGCCATCGCCAACAGCAGGGCGAGCATTCCCAAGTCGATCGCGAACAGTGCCGAGCCCAGGATGAGGAGCAGGAAGGCGCCGATCGTCGATCCGAGGACGAGCCGCGACGGCTCCGGCTCCAACGCAGTGGTGGCCGTCTTCGTCGCGGTCGCGGTCGCGATGGCCGTACCGCCCGTTCCACCGGGCTGAGATTGGGGCTGACGACTCGTGGTCCCGCTCGCACCGTCGGTAGTCGCGACCGCGTGCTCTCCCGCGCTCCCGAAGATGACGCTCCTCAACGGGAGCTTGCCGAGGGCGATGTAGGCGAGCAAGAAGAGCGCTGCAACCAGTGCACCGCCGCCAAGGGTGACGACATACAGCAGGAGCGGGTTGACCCCGACGCCGGCGGTATCCGTGATGGACGCCGCGATCACCCCGTGGACGCCGATCGGCGAGAAGGTGCCGACAGAGCCGCCGATGAGCATTGGGACGACGGCGACGAAGATCGGCAGCCGCGCTTCCATGGCGAGGCGAATACCGATCGGAGCGAGGACCGCCACGACTCCGGGGGTCGGCACGCCGACGGAACACATCAGCGCGGCCGAGAACATCAGCCCGAGTGGGATCGCCATCCGGCGCCCCTGAACCAATCGCGTCGATCGGGCGATGATCCAGGAGATCGTTCCGTTCGCGGAGGCGACCGAGAAGAGATACGTGACGCCGAGGAACAGCAGCAAGAGAGACATGGGCCAACCACCGAGGATCGTCGGAAGGTCCTCCCCCAGGAAGAAGGTGCCAACTATCAGTGCGGCGGCGAACCCCACCGCACCGAAGTTGAGCTTCGTGATGGACCCGACGACGAACACGACGACGAGGACAATGGCAAGTAAGAGATCGTTCGGCACAGAAACCTCCTTGTTTCGTTATCCGAAAACTATGCGCTCAGCGACAATACTATGCAGACTTCAATCGCCGCCGCAAGCGTCTTTCCCGTTTGGTCGCGCGGCATTCGGCCGCACGCACGACGAAGGCCGCCGCATCGGAGGGAAAACCCCTCCGATGCGGCGGCCAGGACCCGTCACCCTCCTCGGATGCGGCGCCATTGGCACCTTGTCTACATCGATTGGCCGAGCTGCGTCGCGGCCTCCTGCATCACGGGCACGTGTCGTTCCCGGAGCTCATCGACACTCACGCGCGCAGTCGAGACCGCAAGGCTCAGCGCCGCCTGCAGCACGCCCGACGAGTCGCGCACGGGAACGGCAACAGTACGAACCCCCGGCTCGAGCTCTTCGTCGGTGATCGCCATGCCGTCTTCACGCACCTGACGGATGCGCTCCATGACCTGCGCTGCGGAGGTCAGCGTCTTCGGGCCGGTGGCATCGAACTGCACGGTGCGCAACAGATCCTCGATCTGCTCGTCGGCCTGCCCGGCGAGCAAGACGCGCCCGGTCGATGACGCGTGCGCGGGAAGCCGCCCGCCCAGACGCACGTTCATCGTCACGATGCGCTGACTCTCCGCGCGAGCGACGAACAACACTTCGTCGCCATCGAGCACCGCGAGCGAGGCGGACTCATCGAGCTCATCTCGGACAGTTCGCAGGTGCGGCTCGGCGAGCAGCGGGAGCGGTGTGCTGCCCGTGTACGCGCCGCCGAGGCGCCGCATTCGCGGCGTAGGGCGGAAGAACTTGCCGTCGTAGCTCAGGTATCCGAGTTCGTGCATGGTCAACAGGCACCGCCGCGCAGATGCCGGCGAAATGGACACCGCCCTGGCGGCCTGCGAGACCGTGAGCATCGGCGACGATTCACTGAAGCACTCGATGATCCGCAACCCCTTGGCGAGCCCGCCAAGCGACTCGGAGCGACCCGCACCCTTGTCACTACCAACAATTGTCATAGTTTTCGTTATACGAAACTCCTACGCACAAGTCAAATCTGACGCGGCCCTCCGATGCGCTAATGCATATTCTCGCCGCCGTCGACGAGGAGCGTCTGTCCGGTCATGAAATCGCTGTCCGCGGAGAGCAGGAAGCTCATCGCGCCGGCGAGGTCTTCGGGAACCTGCTCCCGTTGAATGCTTCGCCGCGCGACGCTGCCCTCGATGAGACCGGGCGAGAAGTGCTCCGGCACCGAGAGCACGGAATCGCTCGAGGTCAGTCCGGGCGCCAGGCAGTTGATTCGAATCCCGTCGGGACCGAGCTCGCGAGCCAGGGTCCGCGTCATCGCCGTGACCGCTCCCTTGGACGCCACGTAGTGGGTCAGATTCGGGGTTCCCTTGAAGAAGGTGCTCGACCCGACGTTGACGATCTTTCCGTACCCCTCTGCGCGCATCGTGGGCGTGACGGCCTTGATGAACTCGAAGGTTCCGCGCACGTTGACCTGCATCACCCGGTCGAATTCTTCCCACGGAATCTCCTCGAACGGCCTCGGCCTGAGCGTCGAGAACATCGCGGCATTGTTGACGAGCCCGTGGATCGATCCATATCGGGAGCGCGCCTCCTCCACGAACGCGGCGATCGACGCGCTGTCTGCGATATCGGCGACTCCGCCGAGAACTTCGCCGCCCTTCGCCGCGATGGCAGCGGCGACCTCGTCGGGTTGTCGCAGGTCGCAGACGGCGACGTTCGCACCGCGCTCGGCGAGGGTCTGCGCGTAGATCGCCCCAATGCCCTGCGCGCCGCCGGTCACGATGATGGTCCGGTTGTTCAAATCGGTCATGAACAGGCCTCCTTGCCTAGTGATGCGTTCACCATAGCGAAGATTCTGCGTATAACGAAAAAGTGACGCGCCTGTTCCGCACGATTGGCCGCCGTAATGCCAACTGGCAATGGATCAGATCGACAAATGGAGGAGATCCTCGAGCGGAGCGTCGGAGTGCCCGAGGCCCATGACGAGCGTGCAAAGAATGCGGTGGGCCCATTCGGGCGCCGGCGCGCCATCAGGCCGGGCGACGGCGGCCTCGTGCACCAACGCCATGTACACGCCGCGAGTCCAGAGCGGATCAACCGTGCCCTTCAAGAGCCCGACGTCGCAGGCGCGGCGCAATAGGTGGTCAAGCTCCTCGATAACCTCGGGGGCAAGACCGTCACCCTGATCGACGACCTGCCACGACGCTCGCCAGTCGGTTTTGAGCTCGAGCGTCGTCACCGTCAATTGATAGAGGGCGACGAGCGGCGGCGCCGTTCGCACGTCGGCCGCGTCCAGCGCCTGGCGCAGTTTGTCGTCGAGCTGCCGAGCAAGGGCGTCTCGCAGTGCTTCGCGAGAGGTGAACCGCCGATGCACCGTCGCGCGTGCGACCCCGGCCGCTTTCGCGACCTCCTCAAGGGTCGCGGAGGGGTTGCGGGTGAAGACGTCGTCCGCCGCCGCCAAGATTCGACCGATCGACCGCTCGGCATCGGCGCGAAGGGAACGATCGGTGCGTTGTGACGGCGTTGACATATGCACATCGTACGTCGCACCTGTTGACTTAACTGCAACATCCATGTCACATTTATCGCATCATTTGAACTCGAAGGGACATGATGGATCTCCAACTCACCGGTAAGACGGCGCTCGTCACGGGCGCGAGCAAGGGAATCGGGCTCGAGACGGTCCGCCTTCTCGAAGAGGAAGGCGTCACGGTCGCCGCGATCTCACGGACGGTCACCCCGGAGTTGGCCGCGACTTCGGCCTTCACCGTGACGGGCGACCTATCGCAGGCGGCAGCGACCGCTTCGGCAGTTGAAGAGGCCCTCGAGGCCCTCGGCTCGCTCGACGTCCTCGTCAACAACGTCGGCGGCGGCGCCGCCACGCCGGGCGCCGGATTCCTGGACTTCGACGATCAGGCGTGGGGCGCATCCCTCGCCCTCAACCTCGAGGCGGCAGTCCGGACGACCCGAGCGGCACTTCCGGCATTGCTGGCCTCCCGAGGCGCCGTCGTGAACGTCTCGTCGGATAGTGCTCGGCGGCCACAGACCGCTCCGCTCCCCTACAGCGCAGCCAAGGCCGCGCTCAACGCGGTCACGAAGGGCCTTTCGGAGGAGTTCGGGCCGCAGGGTGTGCGGTTCAACACCGTCACCCCGGCGTCGACGCGAACGGCGCTCTGGGAGGGCGAAGCGAGCTTCGGCGCCGACCTGGCCGGGGCCATGAACCTCACGCAGCAGGAGCTCATCGCCGCACTGCCGACCCAGACGGGCATGATCACCGGCCGGTTCATCGAACCACGCGAAATTGCGACCGCGATCGCCTACCTCGTCTCGCCGCTGGCAGCGAGTGTGCACGGGGCGAACTGGGCGATCGACGCCGGCGTCTCGAAAACCGCGTAGGCGCATCCGATGACCGCTGCACTGCACGTGGAGTCGCCGCCCCACGCGATCATCGTGGGCGGCTCGCTCGCCGGCCTGACCGCGGCGCTCGCGCTGGCGCGAATCGGCATTCGCGCGACCGTACTCGATCGCGGCGTGAACCAGCACATCGCCGGGTCTGGGCTCTGGGTCGACGCCGCCGCGCTTCACGACACCGTCGGCGCCGCATACCGCGGCCCGACGGGCACCGGCCTCGGCGTCGACGTCGCCGGGGGACGGCAATACGCCGCTGCGTGGGTGCAACTGCACGCCTGGCTCCGCGACCTCGCCTCCAATTCACCGCAGATTCGCCTGATCGATGGCGTCATCGCGACCGAGATCGGGCAGGACGATGAGGCCGCGTGGGCGACAGATGCTGACGGTCGGCGCATCGTCGGCGACCTCGTCGTCGGCGCCGACGGATACGGCAGCGTCACGCGTCGTGCGGTCACCCGCGCTGATTCCCCGTCGGCCTTCGCCGGGTACGTGATGTGGCGCGGCCTGCTGCCGGAGCGCGCCCCGAACGAGACGCGGCGGGAGGGCCGGCTCCCCCGCATGACCTGGGAAGCGTCACGCGGCTCGATCGTGTTCGCCTATCCGGTTCCCGGCGCGCGACGCGAGATCAGCCCGGGCGACAGGCAGGCGGCATGGGGCTGGTACAGCAACCAGCACAACGAGCTGTTCCGGCAACACGGCAGCATCGCGGGCCTCGAGGTACGTCATTCGTTGCGCGCGTCCGACCTGGCCCCCACCGAACTCGACGACCTCCTGTCAGTGGCCGCGTGGACATGGCCGCGAGCCTGGAGGTCTCGCGTGATCGATCGGATGCGCGCCCGCGACTTCATCGGAACGCCGATCGCCGAATACGAACCGCACGCCCTCGCGCGCGGACGGGTGGTCCTGATCGGCGACGCCGCTCACCTCGCCAGCCCCGTGAGCGGCATGGGTTTCAATCAGTCACTCCGTGACATTCGCACTCTCGCCGACGCGTTGGCCACCGCCGGCACGACGAGGCCGGCGGTGGCAACGGCATTGACGGAGTATGGACGGATGCGCCTCCCGGCAGCGCAGTCGCTCGTGCGGAGCGGCAAGATCTTCAGCGAGGACTTCGGGCAACCGCAGGAAGTGCCCGTCCCCGCAGCATGAGACCCGATGCCCGCCACCCGGACAACTGCGCCTCAGCCGTCTGAGGTGATCAAATCGACGAACACTGGATACCTGCTTGCTCCTCAACCTCAACAAGCAGCCCATTCACACCCAGCATCCGAAGCAAACTTCAAAGAAACCAGGTTGCACGGCGCCCGATTACGGTTTCACATTCATGGCCACTTCAGCGTCGTATGCCGATTGGTGGCGCCTGATCGTTTCGGCATTGCTGACGGCCCAGTCGTATAGCTCTCCGAAGGGCCTCCGCAGAGACTCACCCAGTTCAGTGAGTGCGTATTCGACGCCAACTGGCGAGGTGGGAAGAACGCGTCGTTGGATCATTCCGTTCCGTTCCAACTTTCGGAGCGTCTGGGTGAGAACACGCTGCGTGACTCCCTCGAGGCGCCTCTTGATCTCATTGAATCGTCGTGGCTCGTCGAGCACTCCCATCACCATCATCGTGAACCGTCCCCGGTTTGATGCCGTTTCCTTTCGAGTCTGGAAGGAAGATAGTCA
>JBQDJW010000075.1:0-8375 GCA_052086425.1 Pseudoclavibacter sp.
GGGTGGTGGTGCCGCCGACGGCCTTGACGATCCAGGCGGGCAGATTCGGGAAGTCGGTCGCGAGTCGCCATGAGCCGGAAGTGGTGCGCGGGTCGAGCCACGCCATCTGCGCGAAGGCGCGCCACTCGTCGTTCTCGTAGTCGTCGCCGGTCAGGTATGGGCCGGCCTCGAGCACGACGCACTTGATGCCCTTGCCGGTGAGCTCGTGCGCGAGCGTTCCACCGCCTGCACCCGAGCCGATGATGACGACGACGTCGTCGTCGTGGTCGATTGTCGCGTTCATCGCGCGCTCCCCTCGGCGAGATCGTTCTCGCTCGGCTGGTCCCAGACCTCGACGATGTCGGTCAGCTTCTCGTCAGTGTTCTCTTCGATGCGCGGCTCAGGCAGCCAGTCGAGGTCGTTGAAGCCGCGATTGATGTAGCCGCCGCGGTCGAACGACGCGCCCTCGTAGCCGAGCGCCGCCCACGACTCCTGGTCGTCGTAGAGCGCGACGACGGCCGTTGCGAGGAGGTGCTTGAAGAACGGGGTCGCCTGGATGTCTCGAAGGGTGCGCGTGGCCGACGCGTCGTCGAGCTCGTTGAAGCCGCGCGCGTCGAGGCGCGAGACGGCGGCGGTCACGAGGCCGGGCGTCGGCTCGGCGTCGACGATCGTCTGCGCCGCGCGGGCGTACGGCCCGTCTGGCAGCTTGGTGTGCGGGTAGGCGACGCGCAGCACCCGTTCGAGCGTCGCGAGCTGCGCGCTCGTGAGCGCCGCGCCTGCCGCGGCGCCCGGATCGGCGGCGGCGCCGAGGTCTGCCGCCTCACCCGCGCCCAATGGTTCGGTGTCGGTCATGGTGATCTCCCCTCTGAGGTCACATGTTCGGGCGGCCGCACCGTTGCTTCCGCCGACTCGCGGCGGCACAGTTCGGCGCCGCCGGTGTCCCGATCGTAGGAACGCCGATCCCCGACGCGCATCCGCAGTTCTCGGGCGATGAGAATCAGGTGATCTCCGCATCCGGTGATCTGCGCATCCGGAGATCGGAGCATCCGGCCCGTGGCACGGACTTCCTGGTGCGAACGCCCGCCGCGACGTCGCGACGAGGCGCCTACGACCGCTGCAGGATGCTCGCGGTGCGCGCGGCGACCTGGCGGAGTTTCGAGACCATGCGGTGCTTCGTGGCCTCCTCGAACCACCCGGGAGGGGCCGAGATGGCGACGGATCCGAGCAGTTCGGCGCGCCCGTCGCGCACTGGAACGGCGGCGCACGCGGTGCCGGGCACGAACTCTTCCCACTCCCACGCGAGCCCGCGTCGCCCGACCTCGCCGAGCTCGTCGTCGAGTGCGTCGCGGTCGGTGATGGTGTGCGGAGTGAGCATGCGGAGTCCGTGGCGGGAGAGGTACTCGTCGCGCCCGCGGTCGTCGGTCTCGGCGAGAAGGATCTTGCCGAACGCGGTCGCGTGGGGCATCTCGTGGAACCCGAACCGCATGGCGTGGATGCGCGGGCAGCGCGGCGAGTCGACGACGTGGGCGAGCACGAGCTCTGGGCCGCGAACGGGCGCCCAATAGGCCGCCATGCCGGTGTCGTGGTGCAGCCGCCCGATCTCGCCGAGCACGTCCTTGGGCACCGCCATGCGCCGATGCAGCGACACTGCGAGCTGGTGCACCTTGTAGCCCATCTCGAACTCGCCCTCCGACCTCAGGTGGACGATGGAGTCGGCCTCGACGAGCGACCCCGCGATCCGATATACCGTCGGCAGTGGAAGATCGAGGGCGTCTGCGATCTCCTTCGCCGTGGTGTGACCCCGCTCCGCGACGAACTCGAGCAGCGCGAGGGCCCGCCCGATCGGCGTCGACGGCGGCTGGGGGGTCGCCCGTGGCCTGAGTTCAGCATCATTACCGGTCACGCGATTCATGGTGCCGGATGCGGGCTGGTTGCGCGAGTCGACCGGTCGCGTCCAGTGAGAATGCGCGTTGACGCCGCCCCCTCCCCTTGGCCAGGATGTTTCGTTGTCGGTGCCGGGGTGGCATCGACCCCGCGGTGTCGCACGCGCGGCAGCGCAGCCGCTGAGCCAGAGGGAGCACACGCATGATTCTCATCGTCGTCAAGTTCGAGACCAAGCCCGAGTTCACCGAGTCGTTCCCCGAGCGCGTTCGCGCGTTCACAGAGGCGACGCGTGCGGAGCCGGGCAACAAGTGGTTCGAGTGGAACAAGTCGCTCGAGGAGCCGAACGTGTACACGCTCGTCGAAGCCTTCGACGACGAGGGCGCGGGCCCCCACGTGAGCTCCGACCACTTCAAGCAGGCCATGATCGACATGAAGCCCCTTCTCGCGACGACGCCGCACATCATCAGCCGCTCGATCGACGGCGAGGGCTGGGACCGCATGGGCGAGTTGCAGGTCGACTAGTCGCCCCAGGCCCGCGACGCCGGGCCCGGACCATGACGACTGCGCGCGACGGCCGGCCCCTCGACGACGAGGCGGCCGGCCTTCAGCCGCTCTCGGTGTCCTCCCCGTAGAAGAGGCGCTCGAAGACGCGGCGGGCCCTGCGCGTCATCGCGAGGTACTGGTCTTCCAGCAGCTGCGATTGACCTGGCTCGTTGCCGAGCAGGCGACCGACGCCGTCGAGCTGGGCCGCCTCGAGCGGCAGCACATCGGACTGCCGATTGCCGTGCAGATACACGGCCGATCGCACGCGCGACGCGAGCGTCCACGCGTCGCGCAGCGCGTCCGCATCCGCCTCGCCGATCAGGCCGGCGTCGCGCGCGGCGTCGAGCGCCCCGATCGTGGAGGTCGTGCGCAGCCCCTGGTACTCGTGGGCGTGCTGCAGTTGCAGCAGCTGCACGAGCCACTCGACATCGCTGAGCGACCCGCGCCCGAGCTTGAGGTGCCTCGACGGGTCGGCGCCTCGGGGCAGGCGCTCCGACTCGACCCGTGCCTTGATGCGCCGGATCTCGCGCACCTCGTCGGCACCGAGCCCGTCCGGGTATCGGGTGGCGTCGGCGATCTCGATGAAGCGCGCGCGCACCTCGGCGTCGCCGACGGCGTCACGGGCGCGCAGCAGAGCCTGCGCCTCCCACCCGAGCGACCATTTGTCGTAGTAGGAGCGGTAGGCCTCGAGCGAGCGCACGAGCGGGCCGGCCTTGCCCTCTGGGCGCAGGTCGGCGTCGAGGTCGATCGGCATGCGGGGGTCGGTCAGGAGCTCGCCGACGCGCGTGACGAGCTGCTTGGCGGCGCGCGAGGCCTCGTCACCCGTCGGGCCGGCGTCGCCAGGAGCCACCGTTCCGTGGACATAGAGCACGTCGAGGTCAGACCCGAAGCCGAGCTCAGCACCGCCGTAGCGGCCGGCTGCGATGATCGCGAACGGCGGATACGCGTCCGCCCCGTCCAGTTTGCGGACGGCATCGAGGCCGGCGTGCAGCGTCACCGTCGCGATGTCGGTGAGCGAGCGGCCGGTCGTCTGGATGTCGCTCACCTGCAGGATCGCCCCGATGGCCAGGCGGAGCACCTCGCGCCGCCGGAAGGTTCGGATCGCGCGTCGGAGCTCGTGTTCGCCGTCGTGGCGGCGGATGGTCTCTGCGATCTCGACGAACATCGACTCGGGTGTTCGCCTGGCGAGGAGTCGATCGTCGTCAAGCCACTTGACGGCGTCGGGATAGAGCTCGAAGAACACGGCCGCGAACTTCGAGCCCGACAGGAGGGTTGTGAGTCGCTGCGCTGCCGTCTGGCTGTCGCGGAGGGTGCGGAGGTACCAGGGCGTCTCGCCCAGCTGCTCGCTGAGGCGCCGGAACGCGAGCAGACCCTGGTCGGGATCGGTGCCCTGCCCGAACCAGTCGAGCAGCACTGGCAGCAGGTTGCGCTGCAGTTGCGCGCGGCGCGAGACGCCGCGCGTGAGCGCCTGGAGGTGCCCGAGGGCACCCTTCGGGTCTCGGTAGCCGCTCGCGCGCAGGCGCTCGAGTGCCTGCTCGCTCGTCAGCACATAGCGGTCGCTCGGCAGGGCCGCGACGGCCTGGATGAGCGGCGCGTAGAAGACTTGCTCGTGCAGCCCGCGGACGCGGACCTTCACGGACTGCCACCGCTTCGTCAACTCGCCGGCGTTCGAGAATCCGGTCGCGCGGGCGAGAGCGCGCAGGCCCGCCTCGTCGCGGGGCATGAGGTGAGTCCTGCGCAGCCTGCGCAGCTGCACGCGGTGCTCGAGCAGGCGTAAGAATCGGTAGTCTTCGGCGAATCTCGCAGCGGGTTCGACGCCGATGTACCCGCCGTCGCGCAGCCGCACGAGCGCCTCCATCGTGCCGCGAACGCGCAACGATTCGTCGCGCTGCCCGTGCGTGAGTTGCAGCAGCTGCACCGTGAACTCGATGTCGCGCAGGCCGCCGGGCCCGAGCTTCAGCTGCACGGCGACCTCATCGCGCGGAATGTTCTCCGTCACGCGTTCGCGCATCGCTCGTGCCTGTCCGACGAAGTCATCGCGGGAGGCGCTCGCCCACACGTAGGCGGCGACGCGCTCGATGAAACGCTCGCCGAGTTCGCGATCTCCGGCCATCGGCCTGGCCTTGAGCAGGGCCTGGAACTCCCAATTCTTCGCCCAGCGCCCGTAGTACTGCGCGTACGAGTCGATCGTTCGCACGAGTGCGCCGTCCTTCCCCTCTGGCCTCAGGTTCGCGTCCACCTCCCACAGGGCCGGCTCGACCTCGACGTCGTCGATCACGCGCATGGTCGTCGAGGCCAGCCGCGAGCCGATCTCGATCGCGCGGCTCGTTTCGATTTCGCTGTCCGCCTCCGGCTCGGCGACGAACATGACATCGACGTCGGAGATGTAGTTGAGCTCTTCGGCGCCCGATTTGCCCATGCCGATCACGGCGAAGCGCACGGCGTCGACCTGCTCGCCCGGGAACTTGCCGAAGCCCGCGGGCGGCGAGGAGATCTCGTTGCGCGCGATCGACACGGCCGCATCGAGCGCCGCCCCCGCGAGGTCGGCGAGGGCCCGCGCGACCTCGGGGACGACGGTCACCGGATCATCGCTGAACAGGTCGTATGCCGCGATCTTGGTCAGCTCCGTGCGGTACCGGATGCGCAGGGCGCGCCTGGCCTCTGAGTCCGTCAGCGTCGCTCGCCGCCCGGTCGCCCCGTTGGGGGTCTCGACGACCGGACCCGGAGCATTCGGACCGGCGCTGCGGTCGTGCGGCGGCGCGGCGACGGCCCGAGCCATCGTCGCGAAAAGTTCGTCGCGAGTCGCGAGCGCGAGCCTGGCCTCGTGCACCTCGGCGAACTAGCGCGGGTGACGGTGCGCGAACTCGCCGATACCGCTGGATGCGCCGAGCACCACGAGCGCTGTCCGCACGATCTCGAGGTCGGCAAAGGCGGCGCGCGCCTCGCCGCCGCCGTCGCGCAGGATTCGCGCGAGGTGCTCGACGGCGAGGTCTGGGTCTGCAATGCGTCGGTCGAAGAGCTCGATCAGCGCCTCGACGTCACGGCCGAGCGCGTCGGCGACCTCTTCCAACGCCGTTTCGGCGGTCGACGGTTCGGCGAAGCCTGCGCGCACGAGCGCCGTTCTGGGCCCGCCCCGTTGCATCGGCCCTCCTCGCTCTCGCACGCTCAGAGGGTGCGGAGGCCCGAACGCAGTTCGAACGGTGTGACCTGCGCCCGGTACTGCTGCCATTCGGCGCGCTTGTTGTCGAGGAAGAAGCTGAACACCTGCTCGCCGAGCGTGTCGGCGACGAGTTCGGAGCCCTCCATCACGTCAATCGCGGCCTCGAGCGAACCGGGAAGCGGCTGGTAGCCGAGCACGCTCCGCTCGCGCGGAGAGAGATCGCGGATATCGCCCTCGACCTCTGGCGGCAGCTCGTAGCCCTCCTCGATGCCCTTGAGACCGGCGTTGAGCAGCACCGCGTACGCGAGGTACGGGTTCGCGGCCGAGTCGAGCGACCGGAACTCGATGCGCGCCGATCCGCCCTTGTGCGGCTTGTACATGGGCACGCGCACGAGTGCAGACGAGTTGTTGTGGCCCCAGCAGATGAAGCTCGGCGCCTCGTCGCCGCCCCAGAGTCGCTTGTACGAGTTGACGAACTGATTCGTGACGGCGGTGATCTCGGCTGCGTGCCTGAGGAGGCCCGCCATGAACTGGCGCCCGATCTTCGACAGCTGGTACTCGGCGCCTGCCTCGTAGAAGGCGTTGGTGTCGCCCTCGAAGAGCGACATGTGCGTATGCATGCCGTTGCCCGGCTGGCCCCAGATCGGCTTCGGCATGAACGTGGCGTGCACGCCCTGCTCGATCGCGACCTCCTTGATGACCGTGCGGAAGGTCATGATGTTGTCGGCCGTCGCGATCGCGTCGGCGTATCGAAGGTCGATCTCGTTCTGGCCTGGGCCAGACTCGTGGTGGCTGTACTCGACCGAGATGCCGATGTCTTCGAGGATGCGCACGGCGCGGCGACGGAAGTCGTGGGCCGTTCCGCCCGGCACGTTGTCGAAGTAGCCGGCCGTGTCGACGGGAACGGGGCCATCGGGGCCGTGGTCTGCCGATTCGAAGAGCGAGAACTCGATCTCGGGGTGCAGGTAGAAGCCCTTGTCGGCTGCGCGGTCGAGCGCGCGGCGCAGCACATTGCGCGGGTCGGTGACCGACGGTTCGCCGTTCGGCGTCGACAGGTCGCAGAACATGCGCGCCGTCGGATCGATCTCGCCGCGCCACGGCAGCACCTGGAAGGTGGTCGGGTCGGGATGAGCGAGCATGTCCGCCTCGGTGCGGCGAGTGAAACCCTGCACCGCCGATCCATCGAAGCCGATGCCCTCGTTGAAGGCCCCCTCGACCTCGGCAGGCGCGATCGCGACCGACTTGAGGGTGCCGACGACGTCGGTGAACCAGAGCCGGATGAACTTGATACCGCGATCTTCGATGGTCCGGAGAACGAAGTCCTGCTGCTTGTTCACGTCGCTCCTCAGCTCTCGCGCGGGAAATCTTGTGTCGTGCGCTCGTGCACACGCCCGATCGTCCCAGGCTAGTGGTCTCGGCACGACCGTGCTGAACGGGCGCGCCTAGACTTCTCGGCATGTCAGATTCTGCACCGCGCAAGCGAGTCCGCATCCGTCATTTCGCCCGTGCGAAGGAGAACGGCGAGAAGATCACGGCACTGACGGCCTACGACGTCATGTCGGCCCAGATCTTCGATGAGGCGGGCATCGACCTTCTCCTCGTCGGCGATTCGGCCGCGAACGTGGTCTACGGCTACGACTCCACCCTGCCCGTCTCGATGGACGAGCTGATCCCGCTCGCGAAGGCCGTCACACGCGGCGCGGCGCGGGCGTGCGTCGTCGCCGACCTGCCGTTCGGCACGTACGAGCGCGGCCCGGAGCAAGCGCTCGACACGGCCGTTCGCTTCATGAAAGAGACGGGCGTCACTGCCATCAAGCTCGAGGGCGGCGTGCGGAGCGCCGCGGTGATCCGCCGCATCGTCGACGCCGGCATCCCCGTCATGGGCCACATCGGCTACACGCCGCAGGCCGAGCACGGGCTCGGCGGTCATGTCGTGCAGGGTCGCGGCGACGACGGGGCCGCGCAGCTCCTGGCCGACGCGGTGGCGGTGCAGGAGGCGGGCGCTTTTTCCGTCGTGCTCGAGATGGTGCCGGCCGCGATCGCGGCCGAGGTGACCGCGAAGCTCGACATCCCGACGATCGGCATCGGAGCCGGGGCCGGATGCGATGGGCAGATTCTCGTGTGGACGGATGCGTTCGGCGTGAACGGCGGGCGCGTCCCCACGTTCGTGCGTCAGTTCGCGAACGTGCGCGAGTCGCTGCTCCACGCGGCCGCGAACTACCGCGACGAGGTCAAGGCCGGAACGTTCCCGAACGAGCAGGAGTCGTTCGCCGACGGGCCGCCCGCGAACTAGCAACCGTCCTCTGGGCCCGCACGGCGCCGTTTTCTGAGCCCGTACTGCGCCGTTCACTGAGCCCGTCGAAGGGTCGGCACCCCCAACGGCCGCCCTTTCGACGAGCATCCTTCGACGAGCTCAGGAACCTCGACGTTCAGTCGTCGTTCTCGGCGTCCTCCTCTGCCCAGCGGCGCGCGTTCTCCTGCAGCTTGTCCGGGGCGCGCGCCGCTTCCGCATGCGTCGCGAACGGGCCGATGAGGTCGCTTGCGAGCGACTGCTTGCCCTGTTCGACCTCGCCCGTGCGCGAGTTGTACCAGTATTCCGTCGGCTTCGACGTGTTCGCATCGGTCATACGCTTGAGGGTATGCCCAAAGACTCGTCGACCGGCCTGCTGATACCCGGAACCGTCGCGCCGAAGCGACGCGTCCCCTCATCGATCCCCCGCCCGCACTACGTCGGGCGTCCGGCGCCCGACCCGTGGACGAGCGGTGACGTCTACGGCGACGACGACATCGCGCGTATCGATCGCGCGGG